>NZ_RAWG01000376.1 GCF_003611735.1 Corallococcus sicarius
GCCGTATGTCGCCTGGGCCGCGCGCCCGCTGACGGACTTCGGCGCTGATTCGCAGGCGGGCTACTACCAGCGGCAGGGCGCCCAGGCCCTGCGCGCGGGGTGGGCGGACTTCGCCGCGCTCAACTACACCACATGGCGGATTCGCTCCCGTACCAGTTCGCGATCGGCCCGGGCTACGCGGACATCCTGTTCAAGACGGAGGGCCGCTTCCTTCCCTCGCTGCGCGAAGCCATCCAGACCCATGAGTCGCTCTGGGGCTTCATCCGCCTGTCCCTGGCGAAGGTCGCCTATTCGCTGCACGGCGATGAGGTCCCCAACAACGTGGACGTGGCGCTCTTCCGGCAGTCGGCGGGCCTGCTGCGCGCGCTGCCCCTGCCCTTCTGGGGCCTGGGCGTGCTGGGCGCCGTGGGGGCCGTGGCGACGCGGGCCCACTGGCGGCGGCTGTGGCCGCTCTACCTGGGCATCGTGGCGTGTCTGCCCACGCTGGTGCTCGCGTCCTTCATCTCCCGCTACCGCCTTCCGCTGGCGGCGGCGCTGCTGCCGCTCGCGGGCGCGGGCGTCGTCGCGCTCGTGCAGCAATTCCAGACGCGGCGGTGGCCCGCGCTGGGGCTGACCGCCGTGCTGGCCGTGCCGTATGTCGCCTGGGCCGCGCGCCCGCTGACGGACTTCGGCGCTGATTCGCAGGCGGGCTACTACCAGCGGCAGGGCGCCCAGGCCCTGCGCGCGGGGTGGGCGGACTTCGCCGCGCTCAACTACCGCGAGGCCCTGCGCCTGGAGCCCGACCGCGCCCGGGCACGGCTGGAGCTGGGAGATGCGCTGCTCCAGCAGGGCCTGCTCGACGAAGCCCTGCCCGAGCTGCGCGAGGCCGCGCGCGGGATGACCTCCGGTGAGCCCCTGCTGCTCATGGGCCGCGCGTTGCTCGCCGTGGGCCGGCGCGAGGAGGCGCTGGCCGCGCTGCGCGAGGCCGTGGCGCGCGAGCCCGCGGGGTCGCAGGTGCGTCAGCAGTCCGAGCAGTTGTTGAGCACCCCTGGGGGCCCCTGACCTATGCACCGGCTCGACACCCGTCCTGGAAGCCCGCTGGCGGCCTCCGCGGACCTGGAGCCCGGAAGCGCCGAGCGCGACTCCCGGGGACTGACGCTCGACATCATCATCCCCGTCTTCAACGAGGAGGAGGTCCTCCACCTGCTCCTGGAGCGTCTGGGCACCGTCTTCGCGCCGGAGACGCTGGCCGCGCAGGGGGTCGCCTCCGTGCGGCTGGTGCTGGTGGATGACGGCAGCCGCGACGCGACGGCGCGGCTCATCGCCGAGCGCATCCGCGAGGGCCTGCCCGCGCGCCTCATCCGCCTGTCGCGCAACTTCGGGCATCAGGGTGCGGTGTGCGCCGGGCTGGACTTCGCGGACGCGGACCTCGTGGCGGTGATGGACGCGGACCTGCAGGATCCGCCGGAGGTGGTGTGGCGGATGCTCCAGGCGTGGCGCGAGGGCGCGGACGTGGCCTTCGGTCAGCGTCGCCGCCGCAAGGGCAACGTGCTCAAGCGCACGGGCTACTGGGGGTTCTACCGGCTGGTGGCCATCCTGTCGGAGATCGACCTGCCGCTGGACACCGGCGACTTCTGCGTGATGGACCGCCGCGTGGTGGCGGCGCTGCGACGGCTGCCGGAGAACCTGCGCTTCTCGCGCGGGTTGCGCGCGTGGGTGGGCTTCAAGCAGGTGGCGGTGGAGTTCGACCGTCCGGCGCGCGCCGCGGGCGAGCCCAAGTACACCTGGAAGAAGCTGTACCAGCTGGCCACCGACGGCATCGCGTCCATGAGCACCCGCCCGCTGCAGGCGGCGCAGTTCGGCAGCTTCTTCTTCGGACTGTTGACGGTGATGTTCCTGCTCCTGCTGCTGGGCTTCTCGAAGCAGCTCGATGTGCCCCGCCCCTTCCTCTTCCTCTACGCGCTCGTCGCCACCGGGAACGCCGTGCTGTCGTTCTGCCTCTACATCCTGGGCGCCTACGTCGGGCGCACGTACCTGGAAGTGAAGGGCCGGCCGCCGTACCTCGTGATGGAGCTCGTGGAACCCCGGCCCCCCGCGCGTCGCCCTCCCGATGACCCAAGCCCCCACTGAAGTCGAGTTGCTGTCGTCCCCCCGCGCCACCGAGCCCTTCCCCGACGCGTGGTACGACCAGAGCTCCGCGGAGCACTTCTGGTTCAGCTGGCGGCTGCGCGCGCTCCTGCGCCTGCTGAAGGACGTCCGCACGCCCACCACCCAGCCCCTGCGCGTCCTGGACGTGGGCTCCGGCCCGGGCATCCTCGCGGCGCAGCTGGAGGCCGCCACCGCGTGGACGGTGGACGCGGCGGACCTCAACCTGGGCGCGCTCCAGCGCTGCGCTCCCCGGCGGGGCCGGACCCTCTACTACGACGTCACCGAGGAGCGCCCGGAGCTGGCGGGACGCTACGACGCGGTGTTCGTCTTCGACGTCATCGAGCACCTGCCGGAGCCGCTGCCGCTGCTGCGCTCCGCGCTGGCGCACCTGAAGCCCGGGGGGCTGTTCCTCATCAACGTGCCCGCGCTCCAGGCGTGCTTCAGCCAGTACGACGTGGAGGTGGGCCACCTGCGGCGCTACACGACGGCCAGCCTGGAGGAGGCCCTGGAGCCGCTGGGGCTTCAGTCCGTGGCGCTGCGCTACTGGGGCCTGTCGCTGCTGCCCGCGCTCGTCGCCCGCCGCGCGACGATGCCGGTGGGCCGTCTCCAGGAGCGCATCGTCGAGCGCGGCCTCGTGCCCCCCTCGAAGTGGGTGGACGGAGCGCTGCGCGCGCTGATGCACGCGGAGACGCGCCTCGCCTCGCGGCCCGTGCTGGGGACGTCGGTGCTGTACGCGGGCCGCGTGCCCTGAAGCGCGCCTACTCGCGCAGCCGCAGCCCCCGGGGCACCACCGCGCGCGCCACCGCCTCGAAGAGGCCGCTGACGAGGAGCGCGAGCACCGCGGATGGCACCGCGCCTTCCAGGATGAGCCCCACGTCGTCCAGGCGGATGCCGGTGAGGATGGGCTGCCCGTAGCCGCCCGCGCCCACCAGCGCGCCCAGCGTGGCGGTGCCCACGTTGATGACCGCCGCCGTCTGGATGCCCGCGAGGATGGACGGCGCCGCCATGGGCAATTCGATGCGCCACAGCCGCGCGCGCGCCGGCAGGCCCAGCGCCTCCGCGGACTCGCGCACCTCCCACGGGATGCCCCCGAGCCCCGCCGCCGTGTTCCGCACGATGGGCAGCAGGCTGTAGAGGAACAGCGCCGCGATGGCCGGCTTCGAGCCGATGCCCAGGAGCGGAATCATCACCACCAGCAGCGCCAGCGACGGCACCGTCTGGATGATGCTCGACAGGCCCAGCACCGCCTGCCCCAGCCTTGGACGGCGCGCGGCCAGCACGCCCAGCGGGATGGCGAGCGCGAGGGCCCCCAGCAGCGACACGCCCACCAGGAACAGGTGCTCGCGCGTGCGCTGCCAGACGCGTGACACGGCGCCCTGCGTGCGCACCTCCGTGGACAGGCCCAGCGACGCCTTGAGGAAGTCCGATGCCACCTGGGCTTCGGGCACGCGCTCCAGCCGCGCGCGGGCGTTGAGCTTCACCATGCGCGCCTCCGTCAGCGAGCCCTCCAGCTTGCGCACCGCCTGGAGCGCCCCGGGCGCGCGCGCCTCCAGGTCCGCGCGGTAGAGGAGCACGGCGTCGTACGCGGGGAAGTGGCGCCGGTCGTCCTCCAGCACGCGCAGGCCGTAGGCGGCGATCTCCGCGTCGGTGGAGTACAGGTCCGTGAGCTGGAGCGCGCCGCTCTCCAGACCCCGGTACGCCAGGTCGTGGTCCAGGCCGCGCACGTCGCGCTGGGGCAGACCGTACGCGTCGCGCAGCGCGGGCCAGCCGTCGCCCCGCTCCAGGAACTCGTTGCTGAAGCCCACGCGCAGCTCCGGGTGCTGCTTCAGGTCGGAGATGCGGCGGATGCCCAGCCGCTCCGCCTCCGCTTCCTTCATGCCCAGCGCATACGTGTCGTTGAAGCCGAGCGACGCGCTCATCCGCAGCCCCTCCTGCGCGAGCGCCTCGCGGAGCGCGGCGTCGTCCGGCAGCGCGCGGCCGGCGAACAGCTCCTGGCGCAGCGTGCCGGTGTACTCGGGGTAGACGTCCAGCTCGCCCCGGCGCAGCGCCTCCCACAACACGGTGGTGCCCCCCAGCTCGCGGCGGTGCGTGGCCTGGGCCCCGGTGGCCTTCGCCACCTGCGTCACCATCTCGCCCAGGATGACGGACTCGGTGAACTTCTTGGACCCCACGCGCACCGCGGGCCCCTCAACGTCCGGCTTCGCGCACGCGCCGAGCAACACCAGCAGGATCAGCGCTCCCACCCGCGTCATCTGGCCCGCCCCACGGGCAACGGACGCTGCGCCTGGATGAACCGCGTGACGAAGGCCTCCGCGGGCCGGGCCTCCAGGTCTTCCAGCGTGCCCTGCTGCACCACCCGGCCCTCGCGCAGCAACACGATGCCGTGGCCCAGCCAGGCCGCCTCCGCCAGGTCGTGGGTGACGAGCACCACCGTCTTGCCCAGCCGCTCGAAGATGCCGCGCAGGTCCGCCTGGAGGTCGTGGCGCACCAGCGGATCCAACGCGCCCAGCGGTTCATCCAGCAGCAGCACGTCCGGGTCCAACATCAGCGCGCGCATCAGCGCCACCCGCTGCCGCTGGCCGCCGGAGAGCTGCCCGGGGTAGCGCTCCAGCGCCTCCGCGGGGAAGCGCGTCAGGTCCATCAGCACGCCCTGCCGTTCGCGGATCCGCGCCTCCGGCCAGCGCAGGTGCCGCGCCATCAGCGTGACGTTCTGGGTGCCGGTGAGGTGAGGGAACAGGCCTCCGCCCTGGAGCGCGTAGCCCACGCGCTGGCGCACGGCGAGCAGCGCGTCCGGCGTCTCGGGCAGGGGCTGGCCGTCGAAGAGGACGCGGCCGGTGTCGGGCCGCGCGAGGCCGTTGAGCAGCCGCAGCAGCGTGGACTTGCCACAGCCGCTGGGGCCGATGAGCACCGTCGTCGCGCCCGTGGGCAACGTCAGCGTCAGCGGGTGCAGGGCCTGCAAGCCGCCAAAGCGCTTGGACACGCCATCCAATGTGAACACGAGAGGCCCTGTCCCTTCAGCGCGCGGCGAAGGCGCCGTTGCAGGCCGCGGGAAAGGGAGCGGCTTCCGAGCCTGCCGAGCCGTCCGAGCCCGCCGAGCGGAGGCTGCAAGCGGCGAACAGGCCCCGTCCCTGCATGTCCACGCCGCCCGCCCAGACGACCACGTCGCCGCCGCCATCCGGAGAGGGCGCGGTGAAGCGGGCGCAGCGCGTGGGCGCGCCCTCCACGTAGCAGTCCCGCATCTCCACCGCGCTGGCGCCGGGGAGCGCGTCGCGCAGCTCCTCCACGCTCTGGTCGCGCCAGCGCTCCAGTTGGGCCGTGCCCGGCTGCACCGGGTAGAAGACGCTCCAGGAGAACGTGGACCGCTCGCAGCGGATCCGCCCCACGTGCGTCGTCGAGGCCGCGAGCTGACAGCCCTCCGGCACGCCCAGGAGCCGCCACGGCAGCCGGGGCGGCGTCACGAGCGACGACGGCGCCAGCACGTCCCCTTCCGGGTTGCCTCGCGTGGCCAGGTACGCGAACAGCTCCAGGCACCGCCCCAACTCCGGACGCGCGTTGTCGCGCACCACACAGCCCAGCTGGCGCACCCGGCCCGCCGTCGGCGTCACCGTCGTGAGGTACCCGCCCGCGCGACAGGGCGGCGTCCCGCCCTCCGGGCCGGTGCACTTCGCGAAGCGCACGGAGGGATGGGGCTGACCCGCGAGCGGCAGCTCTCCCACGACCTCCGTGAGCGGCGCGCCCAGCCGCGCACGGACGCGGGTGCGTCCCGCCTCCAGGGCCTGCGCTTCGCTCACGTCCGACAGCTCGTCCAGCCATACCGAGAGCCTGCCGCAGCGATAGGTGCGCGACGTGGCGCTGTCAGGCAGGGGCACGCAGCCATCGAAGAGCGAGCGCGCATCGGCGACGAAGGGCCCCGTGGACGTGACGCCCACCGCGGGGACCGCGGGGGCCGCCGGCACGGTCGCCTGACACGCGCCCAGCACCCCCCAGAGCCCCACCCAGACCGTCGCCAATGCCTTGCGCATCCGCGACGGGATAGGCGTCGGGCCCGGCCGAGTCAACCGGCCCGACGGTCCGACGCCCACCGCGCTACATCCCGCGGCTACTTCTTCATCTGCTTCTCCAGGTCCTTCACCTGCATCTCGTGGCTGTTGACCACGCCCTCGGTCTGGCTCAGGAGCGCCAGGAAGGTCGCGTCGTTCTTGTAGTCCTTGCGGCCCTCCTTGAGGATGTCCTTGCCCATCTTCTGGTCGTCGGCGATGCGCGAGAGGAAGGCCTTGTCGAACTCGGGGCCCTGCTTCGCACGCAGCTTCGCCAGCTCCTCGTTCGTCTTGTCGATGCTCTTGCCCAGCTTCTCGCTGGTGTCCTTCATCTTCTCGTCGTAGCCCTGCTGCACGCCGCCGGAGCCACCCGTGCCCGTGGAGGGCATGTCGCTTTCGCTCAGCTCGCTGATCTGCATCTTCTGGCCCTGCGCCCAGGTGCGCAGCGCTTCCTGGCTCTTCTCGTGGTCCTGACGCAGCTGCGTGGCGAACTGCTTCACCTGCGGATCCGTCGCCTGCTCCTCCGCGAGCGTCGCCAGCTTGATCTGCCGGCTGTTGAAGACGGCCAGCTTGCCGACGTAGTTCACGCGCTTCGCGGCCGCCTCCCCCACGGCCTTGCCCTGCTTCTGCATCTCCTTGTCCTGCTTCGTCATGGGGTCTTCGGCGTGGGCCGCGAAGCCCATCAGCCCCGCCATGACCGCCGCCGTCAGCGCCCGCGCCTTCCAGTTCGTATTGCCCATGGTCCCGCCTCCCCCGCCCCTCGCGGATGAATGAATGACGGAACGAAGGTGACGACGGCGCGCGCTGGCGCCAGGGCCGCCTGGACGACAGCCCCGCCCCCGGGAACGAGGGCGGGATGACCTGGGCAACACTCCGCGGGCATCACTCCGCGGGCAGCACGCCGCGCACCACCGCGCCCCGCTGCGTCGCCGTGGCCTGGGCCCAGCCGCGCAACACCGCGAGCACCGCCGTGGAGAAGACCTGCGTGTCGTGGAGCGTGACGGTGGTGCCCGCCCCGCCCGTCTGCGCCTGCTCGAAGCGCGCGGTGAGCCAGCAGGCCCCGGACATGCCGTCCTCGGGCACGGTGCGTGACACCTCCAGCTCCAGCAGGGCGGAGGGGGACAGCCACGCCTCGGCCCACCGCAGCCGCCGCTCCAGCAGCGCGCCCAGGGACTCCCACGCGGACGGCCCTTCCACGGACGGCTCCGCCCCCGCCGCGCCGGGCCCCGGTGGCAGGTACACCTCGCGCAAGAAGGGCGGCTCGCGGGTCAACGCGTGCGCCGTCGCGCGCAGCCACAGGCGACAGTCGTGCAGCACGCCCGCCGAGCCCACGTCGAAGGAAGGCAGGGGATGGCGCGTCTGCGGCCGCCGGCCCCCCTGCCGGTCCGCCTCCACCTGCACGAAGGGCGACACCTGGACGCGCCCCTCCACGATGCCCTCCA
Organism: Corallococcus sicarius; assembly: GCF_003611735.1. Lineage (GTDB taxonomy): Bacteria > Myxococcota > Myxococcia > Myxococcales > Myxococcaceae > Corallococcus > Corallococcus sicarius. The sequence continues at coordinate 7,607 of NZ_RAWG01000376.1, forward strand.
CCTCCAGCCCCAGCCGCTCCAGCCGCGTCCCCCGGCCCAGGCTCCGCCACAGGTCGATGAAGGCCGCGGCCAGGGGCGCGGCGTTCGCCACCGAGTACGGCCGCCACTCCACCCGCTGACACACCACGCGCGCCGAGGGGACACGCGCTCCGGGCGGCCCCAGCCCCAGCATCAGGTCATCCCCGCCCACCGCCACGCGCGTGGACAGCATGAGGCGCGCCGGGCCCTCCAACAGGCGCACCTGCAACGCGCCTCGCGGCACCGCGCCCTCCACGTAGCGCGCCCCCCACAGCAACAGCTCACCCTGGATGAGCACGTCCTCACCCCGGGGTGCGTGCAGGTTCGGCCGCGAGTCGTGACAGCCCAACACCCAGGCACTCCGGCCCTCCTGGACCCAGCGCACCCGCAGCCCCACCGGCAACGCCTCCAACGTGCGCCGGGTGCTCTCCACCCCGAATGTTCGTTCCGCTTCCGCCACCAGGCCCCCTCAAGCCGAACAGCACAGCTGCATAGTTACATGATAGCTGTGATTAGAGGGCGGTGTTAGCGCGGATTTGCGGGTTTGACCGGGTCAGCGCGGATTCTTTCCCGGGGCTGGGGGACGGGTGGGGAGCGCCTCGTAGGCGCGTTGCAGGAGGGCGTCGCTGGAG
>NZ_RAWG01000377.1 GCF_003611735.1 Corallococcus sicarius
CCACGGGAGGGGGCGCACTCTGTCACCGAGCTGACGGTCGCGTCCAAGCGAAAGGGGAGTGGGAAGGCGGCGTGCATGCCCGCCTGCTCCACGGCCGGTCAGGTGGCGCCTGTGCCCGGCTGCGTTGCCGCATCCCACACATGCGGACAGCTTGAGAGGCGCCATGGAAACCAACTCCGAAAAAGAAGTCCTGTTCAACCCCGGCTGCGAGTCGGTCGTGGACGATGAAGAGCGTCGTCGTCTGCTCTGGCTCATGGCCGAGTACTTCCGGACCATCGGGTACTCCGACATCAAGGCCCGGCTCCCAGGCTTCATGCCGCCGCCCGTGCTGTCCGGCACCATCGAGGATCACCGACCCGACTTCACCTGCCGCCAGTCCGACTCCGCGCGCACCCCCATCATCCTGGAGATCGTCACCCCGGGCATGGTGGATGATCCGACGGCGGAGAACCGCTGGAGCCTGCTGGCGAGCGCCGCGAAGCTCTACAACGCGGAGCTGCACTTCGTGGTGCCCAAGTGGTCAGCCCAGGGGCCCGTCGATCCGGCCCTCAAGCGCCGCCTCTCCCGCATGGAGCTGACGGTCAACCGCGTCTGGACGGTGTAGTCGCGAGCTTCGGCATCGGTTTCGGGCCTGGATTGCTGGCGTGTTTCGCTGCGTTATAGTGACTCGGATTTCCAACGCAGCGTAGAAACGCCAGCAATTTCCAGGGGTTCGATTCGATGGCAGCGGCCACAGGGCAGAAGCGCGACTACTACGAGGTCCTGGGCGTCCAGAAGACCGTTTCGGCGCAGGACCTGAAGAGCGCGTTCCGCAAGGTCGCGTTGCAGTACCACCCGGACCGGAATCCCGGGAACGCGGAAGCCGAGGACAAGTTCAAGGAGGCCTCGGAAGCCTACGAGGTCCTGAGCGATCCGGAGCGCCGCCAGAAGTACGACCGCTTTGGCCACGCGGGCAACCCCTTCGGGGATGCGGGCGGCGGCTTCCAGGGCGTCAACATCAACGACATCTTCGGGGAGATCTTCGGAGACATCTTCGGGGGAGCGGGCGGCGGTCGGGGCCGGCGGCAGACGAGCCGTGGCGCGGACCTGCGCTACAACCTGGAGATCTCCTTCGAGGAGGCGGCGTTCGGCTGCCGTCCGAAGGTCACCATCCCCCGTCCCAAGAAGTGCGACACCTGCACCGGCTCCGGCAGCAAGAGCGGCGCCGCGCCCCGGCAGTGCGCGGCGTGCGGCGGCAGCGGGGAGCTGCGCTACACGCAGGGCTTCTTCGCGGTGTCCCGGCCGTGCGCGGACTGCGGCGGCACGGGCGCGACCATCCCGGATCCGTGCGCGAAGTGCCGGGGCTCCGGGAAGATTCCGTCGGAAGAGGTCATCGAGGTCGCCATCCCGGGCGGCGTGGACAACGGCACGCGCGTGCGGCTGGGCGGCATGGGTGAGCCGGGAGACCGGGGCGGCCCGCCGGGCGACCTGTACGTGACGGTCATCGTGCGCGAGCACCCGCTCTTCCAGCGCGAGGAGTACGAGGTCTTCTGCGAGGTGCCGGTGTCCTTCACGCAGGCGGCGCTGGGCGCGAAGATCGACGTGCCCACGCTGGACGGCAAGGTGAAGATGACCATTCCGCAGGGCACCCAGTCCGGCAAGGTGTTCCGCCTGCGCGGCAAGGGCATCCCGCACCTGCACAGCCAGCAGCGCGGGGATCAGCACGTGCGCGTCATCATCGAAACGCCCACGGAGCTGAGCTCGAAGCAGCGCGAGCTGCTGGAGCGCTTCGCGGAGGTGTCCGGCGAGGAGACCCATCCGCAGTCGAAGACCTTCTTCGACAAGGTGAAGGAACTCTTCGGCTAGGCCGCAGTCCAGGCGTGTACTCCGGGCCGCGCGCGGGTGCGGTCCGGAAGCCACATGCGGGTGAGGACGCACGGGGTGCACTGAAGCGGACGTTCCGGGGGAATCATCCCTCCGCTCAAGTGTCGACGGAGCCTCACCCGCGCTGCTATGCCACCCGCCATGGAAGTCCTCTCCGCATCGCGCCGTGCGCTCATCGCCGCGCTGGCCCTGTCGTTGACCGCCTGTCCCAAGGCGCCCTCCCGGACCGATGGCAGGGACACATCCGTGGACGAGCCCTCAGGCCGCCCCCGCGTGGAGGTGAAGGCGGACGCGACCGCTGACGCCGCGCTCGCGCAGGCCCGCGCCGAGTCCCAGGCCAACCCGGACAAGAAGAAGGCCGCGGAGGCGTACCTGGCCGTGCGCAAGGCGTACCCCGCCACCACCGCCGGCCAGGACGCGCTCTATAACGCGGGCGTCCTCTACTTCGAGGCGAAGGACTACGCCAACGCGCGCAGGACCTTCAACGAGCTCATCTTCGAGAACCCCCTCTACGACCAGGCCGAGGACGCCAAGCACAAGATGGCCCTCTCCGCGATGGAGGTGGGCGCCTACCGCGACGCGTACCAGACCCTCACCAGCCTGGCCGAGCGTGCGGAGGGCGCCAAGAAAGAGCAGCTGCTGAAGGAGGCGGCGCGCGCGGCGGAGGGCGCGGGCCTGTACTCGCAGGCGCTCTCCACGGCGGTGAAGGAAGCCGGTGACGCCCAGACGCCGGAGGACCGGGCCGCCGCGGTGAAGAAGGTGGAGCAGCTGGTGGAGGGCCGCGCGGACTTCATCGACGTCGCGCGCGCGCAGGAGGGGCTGTCCTCCTCCAACCCCGCGTGGCCGGTGCTCCAGTTCAAGCTGGCGCGCATCTACTACCACCTGCGGGACTGGACCCGCCTGGAGGAGACGCTCCAGCGCTTCCTGCGCGAGGCCCCGGACAGCAGCTTCGCGCCGCAGGCGAAGGAACTCCTGGCGCGCGCCACCCGCCGCGTGGAGGTGCGTCCGCGCACCGTGGCGGTGCTCTTGCCCATGACGGGCCGCTACCAGCCCATCGGTGAGGCGGTGCTGCGCGGCGTGAAGCTGGGCCTGCAGGGCAGCGACATCGAACTGGTGGTGAAGGACACGCAGGGCGACGTCAACAAGACGGGCCAGGCGATGGAGCAGCTCGCGTTCGACGACGGCGCCATCGCGGCGCTGGGGCCGCTGCTGGTGGATGACACCAAGCGCGCGGCGCTGCTGGCGGAGGAACTCCAGGTGCCGCTGCTGACGCTGAGCCGTCAGGAGGGCATCACGGACATTGGCCCGTACGTCTTCCGCAACATGCTGACGAACTCCGCGCAGGCGCGCGCCATCGCGGACTACGCGATGAACGTGAAGGGCCTCAAGAAGTTCGCGGTGCTCTACCCGAACATCCCCTACGGCGTGGAGCTGGCGAACGAGTTCTGGGACGAGGTCGTGGCGCGCGGTGGCGCGGTGCGCGGCGCGGAGGCGTACACGCACGACCAGACCACGTTCACCAGCGAGGCCAAGCGCCTCGTCGGCCGCTACTACCTGGAGGACCGCGGCGACTGGGCGGAGGCCGTGCGCGACGTGCAGGGGGAGAACATCACGGACGCGTACCGCCGCCGCAAGGCGATGGAGAAGGCGAGAAGCGGCGTGGAGCCCATCGTCGACTTCGAGGGCCTCTTCATCCCGGACGACTGGCGCCGGGTGAGCCTGGTGACGCCCGCGCTCGCGGTGGAGGACATCGTCACCAACGCGTGCGACCCGCGCGACCTGGAGCGCATCCGCAAGACGACGGGCAAGAAGGACCTGAAGACCGTCACGCTCTTCGGCACCAACCAGTGGAGCAGCCCCAAGGGCCGCTCGGGGCTGCCGGAGCTGCTGGAGCGCGGCGGCAAGTTCGTCACCTGCTCGGTGTACGTGGACGGCTTCTTCGTGGACTCGCAGCGGCCGGCCACGCAGAAGTTCGTGAAGTCCTACCGCGATGCGTACAAGGAAGGCGGCGGGCGCGACCCCGGCCTGCTGGAGGCCATCGGCTACGACTCGGCGCGCATCGTGCGCCAGGTGCTGGAGAAGCAGCGGCCCAACACGCGCGCGGCGATGCGCGAGGCCATGGCGGGGCTGAAGGACTTCGACGGCGCCACCGGCCGCACCTCGTTCAACGACAAGCGGGAAGCCGACAAGCAGCTGTTCCTGCTGTCGGTGGACAACAAGGGCGTCAACGAGATCAACGTCGACAAGGAGAAGGCCGCCGTCCGCGGCTCGGGTTCATGAGCCCGCGCACCGGGGGCTTCCTCCTCGCGGGCCTGCTGGCCTGTGGGCTTACGGGCTGCGCGCATGGCCCCACGGGCGTCACGCCGGACACGCTGTCCCAGCTGGAGTCCACGCCGGGCGGCTACCTCTCCGGCCCCGTCGCGGGCTTCGACGGGTCGCCCACCGTCCTCAACCGCAAGGACTTCATCTGGGCGCTGGACTTCGCGCCCAGGGGCGGACGCGTCGCGTACACGCGCCTGGGCCTCAAGGCGTACCACGTCTCCGTGTGGGGCCTGGACGCGCGGGCCCCGAAGCCTGGAGAGGCTCCGGTGTTGTTGTCGGATCCGGAGGTCAACGGGCAGCAGTTCGACCTGGAGGGCGTGGCCTTCTCGCCGGACGGCGCGCTGGTGGCCACGGTGAGCCGCAGCGGCGCGGTGCAGCTGTTCGACGCGGCGACGGGCGCTCCCAAGGGGACGCTCGCCACCGAGGAGCCGCTGGTGTCGGTGGCCTTCCACCCGGATGGCCGGTGGCTGGTGGTGGGCAGCGCGCAGGGGCTGGTGTCGGTGCTGTCGGTGCCGGGGCTCGCGTTCGGCGCGGAGTCGCGGCTGCACGTGGGGCCGGTGAGCGCGTTGGCCTTCGGCCCGGACGGGACGCTGTACTCGGGCGGCTGGGACGGCCACGTGCGCGTGTCGGACACGCCGGAGCAGTCCTTCAAGCCGGACGTGGCGCGCACGCACTTCGAGCGCCGGAGCGGCTTCGCGGTGGTGCAGGGCAGCGTGGACGGTGGGCCTCCGGTGGTGCTGGCGCTGGACTCGCGCTCGCCGGTGGTGGTGCTGACCACGGCGGCGGCGACGGCGTCCGGCATCGACGTGGCGTTCCTGAAGGAGACCCTCACCGTGCCCGGCGCGCTGGGCAACACGGTGGCGCGGGTGGCGCGCGGACGCACGCTGCGCTTCAAGGCGCTCACGCTGTCGGGCCTGGACGTCGCGGTGTGTGACGCGTGCGTGCCCCAGGGCAGCCAGGGCGTGCTGGGCGCGCCCTTCAGCGACCGCGTGGACGCGCTCTTCGACGAGACGACGGCGGAGGCCATCTTCACGCTCAAGGGCGGCGCGCCGGAAGGCGCGGCGTCGGTGGTGGCGCGAGGGCTCAAGCCGCGCTCGGACTTCACCTTCCCGGCGCACGTCAACGACGTCACCGTGGACGCGCGCGGCCAGCGGCTGGGCGTGGCCTTCAGCGCGGAGCTGGCGGAGCGCAACCGCACCGTCTACGAGCGCGAGCGCAAGGGCATCGAGGAACCGCAAGGGCCGTGGAACGCGGGCGCGCTGGTGGACGCGGGCTCAGGGCAGGTGCTGCGCAAGTGGGAGGTGCACCACGGCGTGGTGTCCTCCGCGGCCATCTCCCCGGACGGGCGCTCGCTGGCGTCGGGTGGCTGGGACAAGCGCGTGTACCTCTTCACGGAGGCGGAGTCGCAGCCGCGGGGCCAGCTGGAGTTCGGCTGGTCCGTGCGGCGCGTGCGCTTCGCTCCGGACGGGCGCCGCGTGGGCGTGGCCGCGTGGACGCCGCAGAAGGCCACCGGGAACCAGGACAGTGACCCGGCGGCGGTGCTCGTCGGCGTGCGCTTCGCGTCGCCCCGCGTGGAGACGCGCGCGGCCCCGGCTCCGGCGGCCCCGGCTCCGGCGGCTCAGTAGTTGAGGAACACGGCGCTTCGCGGCACGCCGCGCAGGCGCAGTTGGTCCATCACGCCCTGCACCATCTCCGCGGGGCCGCACACGAAGGCGATGGCGTTCTCCAGGGGCTCCTCGCCCAGGTGCGTCTGCACGTAGCCGGTGAGCCCCTGCCAGCCGCTGGCGCCGGGCCGGCTCACGGTGCGCACCACGCGCACGTCGCCGGCCTGCCACCGCTCCAGCTCGCCCGCGTACGCGAAGCTGCCCGGGGTGCGCGCGCCGAAGTACAGCGTCACCTGTCCGTACGCGGCGCGCTCCTGGTGCACGCTGGCGATGACGGGGCGGATGGCGGAGATGCCGGAGCCGCTGGCGAACAGCAGCAGGTCACGGCCGCGCGCCTTCTGCATGGGGAAGCCCGGGCCCTCCGGACGGGTCACCTCCACGGGCGTGCCGGTGGGCAGGTTCAGGAGGGCCGAGGGCAGCGCGCCGTCGTCCTTGAGGAGGAACTCCCAGTGCCTGCCGTGGGGGGCGGGCGGCGAGGCGATGGCGAAGATGCCCGGCGCCTGGCCAGGGAGGCGCAGGCGCACGTACTGCCCGGGGTGCAGGTGGGCGCCCACGAGGGGACCGTCGCCAAGGTCGAGCACCAGGTCGGTGAGGCCATCCGCGGCGGGGGCGCGGGCGGTGACGGTGGCGGTGTGCCAGTCGCTCATGGGGGCTTTCTAACCGGTCCTCCTGACACGTGCCCACCCTGGTAGAGTCCGGCGCGTGAAGACCGTGTTCTGGCTTGTCATGTTCCTCGTCGGCCTGGCCGGCGTGGTGATTCCGCTCACGTACCTGTACACGGCCAGCAAGCTGCCGCGTCTGGAGAGCGAATTCGACGTCGAGAGCCAGCTGCGCCACCGCATCGAAGGCGACCGGATGAGCGTCATGGTCGGCCGCATGGACCAGGGTGGGAAGGACCGCGCGTCGGTGGCCTTCACGCGGCCCGACTTCTCGCGGATGCCCAAGGACCTGGTGGCGCTCTACATCCGGCAGATGGACTGCCCCACCTACTTCCAGACGCCGCGCGAGGACGGACGCGCGTGGGCCTGGCGCCTGTTCGTCGGCGTGACGGTGGGCAGCTCGCCTCCGGGCGACGGGGCCTGCGAGCGGCGGCTGGCGATGCGCATCGCGCGGGAGATTGGCGTCGAGGGCAAGCTGGCGCTGTCGGTGGCGGCGCACCGGCTGCACGCCTTCTTCCAGAAGGACCAGCTCATCGCCTACGAGCTGTCCACGCTGCGCTTCGAGCGCGGTGTCATCGGCGTGGAGGACGCGGCGCGCAAGCTCTTCGGCCGCGACCTGGGGGAGCTGCAGCTGTCGGAGCTGGCGGAGCTCCAGCTCGCGCTGCCGCCCTACGGCTATTACGGCGACCTGAAGGCGTGCAAGAACGCGGGCCTCATCCGGCAGAACCGCGACATGCTGTTGCAGGACCTGGCGGGGTACGCGCTGGTGAGCGAGGAGCGCGCGCGCAACGCCATCGCGCAGCCGGTGGCGTGCCTGTCGGTGAAGTAGGCCCCAGCTCCGGTGTCCGGTGTCCGGTGCCCTTCAGCGCCGCACCTCCGCGGGCACCTGGACCAGCCACCCCACCTCCAGTGCGGCCCACAGGCCCAGCAGGATGGCCTCCGCGGCGTCGTGGCGCAGGGACGTGGGGCGCGGCGCGTGGGACCAGTCGATGACCCGCCGCGCGAGTCCGTCCGCGGCGTCCTTCGCCTGGGGGCCGCTGCGCTGTTCGCGCGCGTAGAGCAGGCGGGAGCGCCAGTCCTCCGCGGCCACGCGCAGCACGGGCAGGGCGCGGCGGAGGGCCTCCCGCTCCCAGACGTCGGCGATGGGGCCACCGCCCTCCAGCACGAGCCACGCGAGCGGTGAGGCGTCGTGGAGCACGGAGGGCACCGCGCGCTTGAGCCGCGCGTGCGTGCCGAAGTTCTGCGAGCGGTACCAGTGCAGCCGGCCGTCCGCGCCGAAGCGCGCGAGCCCGGAGCGCAGCCCCAGGTCCACCGCGAGCAGCGCAGGGCCCGGGAGCGCGGTCATGGGGCGGGGCAGGGCGGCTACTTGAGCTCGCTCTCCTTGAACTCGTGGAGGTCCTTGCGGATGCGGGCCCGGTCCTGGGCCGTTGAGTCCTCGGCCTCCAGTTGGAGCTGGTAGAGGTACCCGCCGAACTTCTTCCGGGTCGCGTCGGAGAGGCTCGTGTCGTTCTTCACCTTCGTCGCGACCGAGCGGATCTCCTTGAGCAGGATCTCCTCGCTCAGGGACTCCGGCTTGCTGGCGCGGGGCGTGTCCTGGGCAGGCGGCTTCTGCGCGGTCCTGACGACGGGAGGCCTCACCGGCTCCGGCTCCACGGCGGCCACGGCCTCGGGCGGCTCCTGCGCGGGCGCCGCGGCGACCGGGGGCGGAGGCTCGGGG
>NZ_RAWG01000378.1 GCF_003611735.1 Corallococcus sicarius
GGTGCTGGGGGCGCGGGTGCCGTGGGTGGGCACGCATCCCCTCTTCGGCCCCTTGAGCCTGGCCATGGCGGAGCGCCCCATGCGCGTCGTCATCTGCCCCAACCCGCTGCACCCGGACGCGGCCCCGCGCGCGCGGCGCTTCTACGAGGCCCTGGGCTGTGAAGTCATTGAACAGACGCCGGAGGGCCATGACCGGGTGATGGCGCGCACGCACGCGCTCACGTTCTTCGTGGCCAAGGGGATGGTGGACTCGGGCGCGGCGGTGGACGTGCCCTTCGCGCCGGCCAGCTTCAAGGCGCTGTCGCGCACCATCGAGACCGTCCGCTCGGACGCGGGCCACCTCTTCACCGCCATCCAGCAGGAGAACCGCTTCGCGACGGAGGCGCGCGAGCGCCTGCTCCAGGCGCTCCAGGGCATCCACCGCGACCTGGCGGCCCTGCCGGCCGTGGCCAGCGCGCGGGACGCGGCGGGCCTCGCGCTGCCGGGGCTGGACTCCGGCCCCCCCGAGCCGAGGGAGACGCGCGAGCACATTGATCAGCTGGACCGGGAGCTGGTGGAGCTGCTCGCCCGCCGCTCGGAGCTGGCCCGCCGCCAGAGCCGCGCGCAGGCGCCGGCAGACGCCCCGGCCACGGCGGAAGTGCAGGCGGAGCTCGCCACGCGCCGCGCGTGGGCCACCGAGCTGGGAGCGGACGCGGAGGCAGTGGAGGCCCTCTTCCGCGTCCTCCTCAGCGCGTCGAGCGGCCACGGCGGGACGTAGAGCACCACCGCCGCCACCTGGACGGGGCGGGCAGAGGGGCGCCCTTCCCTCCCCTGCCTGGCGGGTGGCAGGGGCGGGTCGCTCGCAAAGCTGTCTTGGGGGACGTAGCGCGGAGGGCGGGACGCCACAGGAGGCGGACAGGCACCCGCATGGGCTGGAGCGCCGAGGAAGCCGAGCGGGAGTGCGGCACCGCGCGGAGGGACGGGTCGGGGACTTCGCGGGAAGGGGCCCGATGTTGGTCGGGACTGTTGAAATCCTCCACTCAAAGGACCTACCGAATGAAGAAGACCGCCGTGCTGATGAGCCTGTTGGGACTGTTGGCGTCCATCCCCGCCAGCGCCGCCGAACTGAAGGACGTGTTTGGCAAGGAGGTCCCCATCGGGCAGGGCCGGCCCACGCTGGTGCTGTATGCCAACAAGAGCACCCGGGAGGAGCTGCGTCAGCACGCCTACCAGTTCATCTACGACGTCCGCGCGGAGAAGCCCATCGTCGTCGTCCACGTGGACCTGCGCGATGTCCCGGGCCTCTTCAAGGGCATGGCGCGCGGGGAGATGCGCAAGGGTCATGCCGAGTCGCTCACCCTCATGCGCAAGCTCTTCCGCCAGCACGGCGAGACGCCGCCCGCGGACATGGAGTCGTCGCTCTTCATGGTCGCGGACTCCAAGGGTGAGACCCATCAGTCCGTGGGCTTGAAGAAGGGCTTCGAGAAGGTCTTCGCCCGGGTGCTGAGCTTCGACGGAGAAGAGCTGGCACGCGGACCGCTGACGAACGCCCGCAAGCTCGGTCAGGTCCTGGCTTCGGCGCCGGATGGCGCACCCCGCACCCAGGTGGCGAACCAGACGCGCTGACGTTCGCCGGGACCTGCCTGGCGGACGGGCAGGTGACCGCAGCCGGGTTGGAAAAAGTCCACGAGGACGCAGCGATATCGCGGCTTCACGCGGGATGGGTGAAGGAAGCCCACCCCGCGTGCGGTAGCTTCGCGGACCATGCGCTCCCCCCTCGTCGCATCCCTGTTGTTGCTGCTGTTGTGCGCGCCAGCCTGGGCCGTGGTGCCCGCTGGCTTCGTGGAAACCGACTACACGTCCAACACCCTGACGCCCGCCACCGGCATGGCCTGGGCGCCGGATGGCTCCGGCCGCCTGTTCGTCCTGCTCAAGAACGGCGTGGTGCGGACGGTGGCGATGAAGGACGGCCTGCCGGAGACGGAGGCCGGCACCCGGGTGCTGGTGACCCGCGTGTTCGCCTCAGAGCCCAGCGTCCACACCAACAGCGAGTGCGGCCTCATCGGCATCGCGTTTGATCCGAACTACGTGGTCAACCGCTACGTCTACTTCTTCGTCACCGTCTCCGCCTCCGAGCAGCGCATCGTCCGGTACACGGACGCCAACGGCACCGGCACCGCGCGCACGGAGGTCATCACGAGGCTGCCCACCCGGGGTGAGAACCACGACGGCGGCGGGCTGGGCTTCGGGCCGGACGGGAAGCTCTACTGGGCCATTGGCGACCTGGGCAACAACACCGGCGTGGACGCCGACCTGACGTCGCTCGCGGCCAAGGTGGGCCGCGCCAACCTGGACGGCACCCCCGCCAATGACAACCCGTTCAACGACGGCGTGGGCCCCAACAACGAGTACATCTGGGCGCAGGGCTTCCGCAACCCGTTCACCCTCACGTTCCAGCCCACCACCGGCCTGCTGTGGATCAACACCGTGGGCACGGGCTACGAGCAGATCTTCGTCGTGAACAAGCGCGACCACGCCGGCTACGACGACTTCGAGAACAACCAGCCCGCCACCAACAACTACATCGCCCCCGTCATCAAGTACCGCACCAACGGGACGGACACGCGCAACCTGATCGCCACGGGCGGGGCGGTGCGCAGCGGGGGCATCACCACCGTCACCACCACCGGGAGGCACGGCTTCCGCAAGGGCGAGCGGGTCACCTTCAAGGACGTGGGCGACCCGAGCTTCAACGGCAGCTTCTACGTCCTGAGCGCCCCGCGGGATCCCCAGGCCACCACCTTCACCGTGGCCCAGCCGGGACTGCCGGACGCGACCGCTGGCGCGGGCACCGTGGTGACGCAGGCCCTGGGCGGCTCCATCACCGGCGGCACCTTCTATGACGCCACCCTCTTCCCGCCGGAGTACCGCGGCAACTACTTCTTCGGTGACTACAACTCCGGCAGCGTGACGCGCGCCACGCTGGCGGCGGACAACTCGGTGGCGACGGTGGACACGTGGGGGACGGGCTTCCCTTCGCATGTCGACATGGCGGTGGGACCGGATGGGGCGCTCTACACGATTGGCGTCACCAGCGGCGTCCTGCGCCGCATCACCCCGGCCACGACGGGACAGAAGCTGGTGGTGTCCTCGCTCAACCTGCGGCTGGTGGAGGGCGGTCGCGCCGCCTTCACCGTGCGGCTGGCCCAGGCCCCCACCGCGCCCGTGACGGTGCAGGTGACGCGGGCCCTGGGAGGCTCCGAGGACCTGAGCGTCGCGGCCGGTGCGTCCCTGGCCTTCTCCACGACGAACTGGGCCACGCCCCAGGTCGTCACGCTGGCGGCGGTGGAGGACGCGGATGCCATCACGGACACCGCCACCTTCACGGTGACGGCAGAGGGCCTGGCGGGCGAGTCGGTGGTGGCGTCGACCATCGACGACAATGCGACCCGGCTGGTGCTGTCCTCCACGCGGGTGTCCGTCCCGGAGAACGCCACCGCGACCTTCACGGTGTCGCTCTCCAAGCAGCCCACGTCGAACGTCACCATCACCGTGGCGCGCACACAGGGGGACGCGGACATCACCGTGCAGGACGGGGCCACGCTCGCGTTCACGGCCTCCAACTGGAACACGCCGAAGACCGTCACGCTGCGGGCCGCGTCGGACGCAGACAACCTGGATGGGACCGCCACCATCACCGTGGCCGCCCCGGGCCTGGACGCGCGCGCGCTGGAGGCGGCCGAGGTGGATGACGAGCCGCTCCCGCCCGTCATCACCTCCACGCCCGTCACCACCGCCGTGGTGGGCTCCGTCTACCGCTATGACGTGGAGGCGCAGGCCCGGCCGGTGCCCACCTATTCGCTGGGAGGCACGGTGCCGGCGGGGATGATCATCGACGCGGACACCGGCGTCCTCACCTGGACGCCCCCGTCGACGGACACCGTGACGGTGCTCGTGCGGGCGAGCAACGGCGTGCGGCCGGACGCGGAGCAGACCCTCACGCTGACCCCGGCGGTGGATGCGCCGCCGCTCGCCATCCTCACGCGCCCCCTGGAGGGGGAGCTGGTGTCCGGCAGCACGGCGGAGTTCTTCGGCGACTGTGTGGACGACGTGGGTTGCACGCGCGCCGAGTTCTACGTGGACGACGTGCTGCAGTACACGGACACCCGCTCTGACAACCACTTCCACTTCGGTGGCGAGCACAACCGCTGGGACACCACGCAGCTTGCGCCCGGGCGGCACGTCCTGCGGTTCGTCGTGGTGGACGCGGCGGGGATGCAGGGCTCCGCGCAGGTGACGGTGTGCGCCGGTCCGACGGGCTGCGACGCGACACAGGCGGATGCCGGCACCGACGCGGGCACCGACGCGGGCACGGGCGGCCCCATTGGAGAGAACAACGACACCGGCTGCGGCTGCGGCGCGGCCCCGGTGGCACCGCTCGCGTGGCTGGCCCTCCTCGCGCTGGCATCCCGGGTTCGTCGGGCGCGCAAGGAGTGACCCGAGCCGGGTGACTCCGGGCAGGGACAGGCCGCCTGGTGATTTTCCGCCAGGCGGCTTCCCGCACCTCGTTGAATCGCGGGTGCGCACCCCGCGGGAATTTCACGCAAGGCGCCGGGGGGAACCGGCAAGATGCCGGCCATGAAGCGAACCCTGTGGCGTCGCGTGGGCCTGGCTGTCGCGGCCCTGTTGCTGGTGTTGGTCGTCGTCGTGGCCGTGGGGCTGAGCGACGTGAGCGTGCCGGACAGCTCGCGCTTCGACGCCGACCTGGGCGCCATCCGGGCCCTGGCCGTCTCCACCGGGGCGCCGCTCCCCACCGAATTGCGCAGCCAGCACGTGGGCAGGGCCCCCGGAGTGCCGCAAGCGCTCGTGGTGGCCGGCAGCGGCTTCGGAGAGGTCGCCTTCGACTTCTACGCGTACCAGGTCGTCTATGCCGACGGCCGCACGGTGCTGGTGGACGTCGTGAACGACGAGAAGACGCAGCAGGCCAACTTCCCCGGCTCGGAGTTCGACGCCGCGGCCTACGCCCGAGTCCAGGAGGCGCTGCGGCGCGCGGACGCGACGGTCGTCACCCACGAGCACTTCGACCACTGCGCGGGCATCGCGCACTCGGCGCACCTGGACGAGGTGGCGCGCAAGGTCCACCTCACGGACGAGCAACTGCGAAGCCCGCACGCGGAGGAAGCCGGCTTCACCGCGGAGCTGCGCGCGAAGCTCACACCGCTCCAGTACGAGCGCATGCACCTGCTGCGCCCCGGCGTGGTCCTTATCAAGGCGCCGGGCCACACGCCCGGCAGCCAGTTGGTGTACGTGCGGCTCGCCGACGGGCGCGAGTTCCTGCTCGTCGGCGACGTGGCCTGGCACCAGGACAACATCCAGCTCCCGAGGATGCACCCGCGGCTCACGAACTGGCTGGGCGGCGAGGAGGCACAGGCAATGTCACACCAGCTGCGGTGGCTGCACGACCTGCGGCGCACCGCACCGGAGCTGCACCCGGTGGTGTCGCATGACGGCGCGCAGATGCAGGACTACCAGCGCCGTGGACTCATCCTGGACGGGCTGCGCTGACCGCGAGCCACGTGCTGGATGCCTCCGGAAGCCAGGCAGCACCTGGAGTTGCCCACGCGGTCTGCGCAGCTGGCTCCAGCGCAGGGGCTCCCCCGGCAGGCGGGGTGTTGCGAGGGACAGCGCTTCCTCTACGTCGCGGGGAGGGAAGCACCTCAGGCATAGACATGACCTCCACTGGCATGCTGCCAACTGGCATGATGGAATGTAAGCCAGTCATTCTGCGAATCCGACGGAAGCCGGCCCGGCCGTCCGATACGCTTCATGACGGCAGCGGCCCCCGCCTTCGTCGCGTTGTCGTAGACGTGCGTCCCCTTCACCGAGTTGATCCCCCAGCAGAGCGCAAGAATGTATTGCATGTTGGTGATTTGACTCCGGCTGCTGTGCCATCGCCCCAGCAACCACGAGCCGCCGGAGGAGGCATTCTCCGAGACGTCGAAGTGGACGTGGTTCTGATGCGAGTCGGAGAGGGAATCGTCGTACGAGTACGTCAGCACGACGTCGAAGTAGTAGGTGAGGCTCGCCACCGTGCCCCAGTAGAGCTTGGCGTACCAGGCCGCGGCCGGGCTGGTATGCCAGTCTCGCCAATCCGCATAGAAGAGCTGCGAAAAACCACCTGTGTCTGGCCTCGTGGAATACATGCGCGTCAAGTCGAACGCCTGGCCCGTGCCGTGCCAACCGGGCTTGTCCACCTGGACGCCAAACGAGACAACCCACACCGGCGAGCGCCAGGGGTTGTTGTCGAACCAGAACTTCAACCACCGCTCACACTGGACGTAGAATTGCGAGTCATAGGTGAAGGATCTGCCCCCACCGGTGCTGTGCTGGTTTTCGAAAGCCCCTTCGTAGAAGGTGGGCTGTCCCCAGATCTCGCTGGCGCTGATCCGCTGCCCCTTCATGCCTGCCGGCGTCACGCCCTCGGGCTGGGGCACAGACGCGATGGCTTCCAGGGACACACCGCCCGTCTCCCGCGCCTCGCTCGTCCCCGCGCTGGCGATGGCCTGCTCAGTGATCTCGAAGCTGGGCGGAAACTCTAGCGCTGGCTTGCTCAACTCCTTGCCTTGGATGGGAGCCGGTACACCGCGCGTCTCCTTGGGGCCGGGCTCGGGGGATGTGCCTTCGTTCTCCGTGTAAGTGCTCATGACAACCTCCTCATGGGGATGACGCCCCTCAAGTTGGAGGTCGCACGTGGGGGGAGCACTTGTGGACCTCACGGGCGCTGGCCCCGAAGATCCGAGCGCGGGTACCTCACTGAGGGCTTGATGGAATCAGCTCCCCTCTGAAAAGGGGGCTCACAGGAGGTTGGAGGAGGTACCCATCCAGGAGCAGCAGCGCAACGGGACGGCCAACCTCTTCGCCGCATGCATGCGCGAGCGGTGGCAGTACTAGAATGGGCTCTCTCCCAACCCCTGCCGGCTCCCACACGGGCCCCGCCTGGCTCCTGGACCCTCCATGCCCCAGCTCCAACGAACGATGAGTGACGCAGACTGTCTGGCCGAAGCGGAGCGGATCCAGCGGCGGCTGGCCGAGCACGCCGCGCGGCATGACCGGGAGACCTCCCTGCCCGACGAGGGCTTCGAGGCCATGATCCAATCGCCGCTGAACACCGCGCTGCTGGAGGGCGCCTCCTGGCTGACCTTCGGGCGCATCGTCAGCATCCTGAGCAGGGGCAGCGCCTCCTTCGGGACGCTCTGGCTGATGCACCAGGGCTCGGGGCTCGCATTCCTGGCCCTGCCGGAGCCCGCGCTGGTGGCCTCCTTCAACGACAAATTCCGCCAGGGGGCCTGGTTCGGCAACGCGCTGTCCGAGCCCACCAGCGGCAACATGTTCCTCATGCCTCACCAGGAGGCCCGCCGCGCCGAGGGCGGCTGGCGCCTGTCCGGGGCCAAGCGCTTCGTGTCGGGCAGCGAGCGGGCCAGCTACCTCCTCACCAATGCCGTCTGTGATGGACAGCCCGCCTTCTTCCTCATCGACAAGGACGACTCCATCCGGGTGGAGGATGTCTGGGACACCCTGGGCATGCGAGCCACGCGCAGCCAGCTGCTGCACTTCCAGGACACGCTGCTGCCGGAGTCCCGGAGGCTGCGGTTGGATCCCTCCCAGCCCAACCCCATCGCCCTGGGCCTGCCGTGGATCTCCATCGGCATCGCCGAGGCGGCGCTGGCCTTCGCCATCTCCTACGCGAAGGAGCGCAAGCTGCCTCCGGAGAACAAGGCCATCGCGGAGATGCAGTGGGTGCAGTTCTCGGTGGCGGAGATGAGCCTGCGTCTGGAGGCGGCGCGGGCGCTGGCCATGCGCGCCGCCATCGCCACGGATCAGCGCGAGCCGGACTTCCCCGTGCTGCAGATGCAGGCCAAGGTCGTGGCCAATGAGGCGGCCGTGGCCATCACCACCGCGGCCATGGAGCTTGCCGGAGGCTCGGGCTACATGCGGAGCCATCCCATTGAACGCTACCTGCGCGATGCCATGAGCGGTCCGCTGATGGCCTGGTCTCCGGCGGTGATCCGCGACTTCCTCGGCAAGGCCCTGCTAGGGCTTCAGCCGCCACCGCATTAGCACTACTGTGTCAGGGGGCAGCGAAGGGGAGCGAGCCGTTGAGGGCTGTGCGCTCTGGCCGCCATTGCGTTGTCGTCGCGGCGCCCTACTCATGAAGTAGGTATGGACTCCTTCATGAACGCCGCTG
>NZ_RAWG01000379.1 GCF_003611735.1 Corallococcus sicarius
CGTGGAAGGCCACCGGCGCCCGCTCCCGCGTCGCGACGCCCGCGGACCTCGCGACGCGGGAGCGGGCGCCGGTGGCCTTCCACGTGTTGATCAACCCCCGGCTCGTGGTGGAGGACCCCACGCCGGTGGAGTTCCACGAGGGGTGCCTGAGCGTGAACGGGTTCGCGGCGCTGGTGTCCCGGGCGCGGGGTGTGCGGGTGGAGGCGCTGGACGAGCAGGGGCAGCCGGTGACGCTGTCGGCGCGGGGCTGGTACGCGCGCATCCTCCAGCACGAGGTGGACCACCTGGAGGGCACGCTCTACGTGGACCGGATGGAGACGCGCAGCTTCAGCACGCAGGACAACCACCGCCGGCACTGGCTGGGCAAGAGCACGGCGCAGGTGCGCGCGGCGCTGGGATTGGCGGAGCGACAGGAATTGAAGTCCCCGGAGGACAAGTCATGAGCGGCAGTCGGTTGTTCACCCCCCTGAAGCTGCGCGACATCACGCTGCGCAACCGCGTGGTGGTTTCGCCCATGTGCCAGTACTCGAGCGAGGACGGGTTCGCCAATGAGTGGCACGTGGTGCACCTGGGCAGTCGCGCGGTGGGGGGCGCGGGGCTGGTGCTGACAGAGGCCACCGCGGTGGAGCCGGAGGGGCGCATCTCGCCGCAGGACCTGGGGCTGTGGAAGGACGCGCAGGTGGAGATGCTGGCGCGCATCAACCGCTTCCTGCACCAGAACGGGGCCGCGTCGGGCGTGCAGCTGGCGCACGCGGGCCGGAAGGCCTCCACGCTCCGGCCCTGGGACACGGGGACGCATGGGGCGACGGTGACGCCGGAGCACGGCGGTTGGACGCCGGTGGGGCCCACGGCGGAGGCGTTCGGCGAGGGCTATCCGAAGCCCGCGGCGCTGGACGAGGCGGGCATCGCGCGGGTGGTGAAGTCGTTCGGGGACGCGGCGGCGCGTGCGAAGGCGGCCGGGTTCCAGGTGGTCGAGCTGCACGCGGCGCACGGCTACCTGCTGCACGAGTTCCTGTCGCCGCTGTCGAACAAGCGCACGGACAGGTACGGCGGCTCGTTCGAGAACCGGACGCGCTTCGCGCTGGAGGCGACGCGGGCGGTGCGGGCGAAGTGGCCGGAGTCGCTGCCGCTCCTCGTGCGCATCTCCGCCACGGATTGGGTGGAGGGGGGCTGGACGGTGGAGGACTCGGTGGCGCTGGCGAAGCTGATGGCGAAGGAGGGCGTGGACCTCATCGACTGCTCATCGGGCGGGTTGGTGCCCGGGCTGAAGATTCCGGTGGGGCCGGGCTACCAGACGCCGCTCTCGGAGCGGGTGCGCAGGGACACGGGCATCCTGACGGGGGCGGTGGGGATGATCCGCTCCGCGATGCAGGCCGAGCACGTGCTGGCCACGGGGCAGGCGGACGTCGTCATCCTCGCCCGGGAGCTGCTGAGGGATCCGTACTGGCCGCTGCGCGCCGCGAAGGAGCTGCACGCGGACGTGCTCTGGCCGCACCAGTACGAGCGCGCGAAGAACTGAGCTGGAATGGGGGATGCCGGTTCAGTCGAGGAACCGGCGCTCCCACTTGTGGAAGGCCTCCTGGGGGCTGAACCCCGGGCAGGACTTGGGATGGTAGGCCCAGGGTTCCAGGACCCGGGCCAGCTCGCGGTAGGCCGGAAGCGGCTGGTCGGGGCCTCCGCCTTCGGGGACAGGTCCCAGGGTGACAACGGCGCGGGACGCGTCCAGGGACTCCACGGTGGTGCCGGGGGTGTGGAGTTGGGCGCGTAGGAAGTCCGGGCCGCCCATCTCCCTCAGTGCGGGATCGCCAATGAAGGTCAGCCAATGCGGGACGCGCAGGCGGGGGCCGATCTCCATTGCGGTCTGGTTCAGGTTGATGACGTCGACTCCAGGATGCGGGAGCAGTTGGGGGACGACCTCATCCATGATCCGCACGACTTCCAGGAAGCCCGTGACGGACAGTCCCGCATGCCCGGAGCTGAAGGGCAGTGGCGCGGCCAGGGCGAGCGCCAGCTCCCGGACTCGCTGCGGACCGTGGGTTCTCATCCACGCCAGGGGGAGAATGAAGCGAACCGCTGTCACCGCGCCGGGGTCATGACGGAACACCGGGCCATGGATGTCCCTGCCCACATATTCAAACTCATATCTATCGGGGTAGGGGGCGTCACTTGTGAGGGCGACCGACGACACGCTCGGATGATGGATCTTCCTGCGAACGATTTCCCAGCTGGACTCATCCATTTTCTCCCAGTCACCGTCTTCATTGAAAAAATAGTTCAGGGTCTGTACGCCGACCGCATCAAGGTATTTTTGCAATGACAGGGATACAGCATGGGCGACCTCCGCAGTCGGCTTGGGGAGATAGAAACAGATGCTCATGTCCTCTTGCGTAACAGCCCTGCCCCTGCGGATGACCTGCATTCTTGGAGATTCCATACTCAGAGCCCTGCTCCCAACCAGGGGACGACTTGAATCACCACTTCGACACGAAATGCTTCGACATACATGTCGCGCTGATTCTTCCCCGCGTACGGATGCCCTGAGGGGTAGTCCCGCCAACGAGGCCGGATCGTGATGTCCACACAGGGAAACTTGAAATCATAGACGGCCTGGACCTGGTCCGGATGCCCCGCATGAAGCACCACATCGGGAACAAGGGACCCTTTCAGTTCGCCAAGGCTTCCTTCCTGACGGATTCGGTCCACATCGGCTGCCGACAGCCATGTCTTCTTCTTGCGCCCCTGGTCGTATTGGTAGGTGGGCTCGATGCTGAAGCCACCGGGTCGAAGCGCGTTCAACTTTTCGGCGGCACAGCGCAGTGCGACGCGATGCATCTCCTCCCCGAGCTTCATGGCCAGGGTGACGGTCCTGCCCTGTACGTCGTCGAGTTCTTCCCTGCATTCTTCGGGAGTAGGGCTCCTGTTGCCGAATCGTTCGAGAATCACCTGGGTTCGGGCGTGGTTCGCGCATTCCTCCAGCGCCTCCGTGACCTCCTGCCTCAAGGCGTCATCCAGGAGCTTCACTGCCGCGACCGCGGAGCCTCCCGCCGTCGCGAAGGTCCGCACCGCTGTTGGGAGGACCGCCTCCTGCCCCGCTGCCTGGGCGCACGAGGCGGGCTGGTGCCGGCAGGCGTTCGTCGCGGAGTCGTACTTGAGCTGCCCCCGGCCACGCGTGCCCCCGCAGCCCTGCAGCAGCACCGCGACGGCCAGGAGCCGCACGGTCCACGGTGGCTTCACCCGCACGAGCGCCTTCCCTCCGAAGACCGCATAAGCTTTCCCCATGCTGACCGAGGTGCAGGCGGGACCCTATACCGTGCGCGGTGTGTCCGTGGGCGGCGTGTACACGTCGCTCCTGGTGCCGGAGCTGGGCGTGCTGCTGGATGCCGGCATCCCCATCCGCTCCTTCGCCGGTGCGGATCGCATCTTCCTCAGCCATGGCCATGCGGATCACGCCAGCGCACTGGGCTCACTCCTCGGCATCCGTGCGCTGGTGGGGAAGGGGCCGCCCCTCGTCTATCTGCCCGCGGAGATCGAAGCGCCCGTCCAGGAGGCCATCGCGGCCCTCGCTCGACTGCACCGCATGAATGCGGAGATCCACACCGTCCCCCTCCGCCCCGGTGACACCACCAAACTCCAGCAGGACCTGTGGGTGCGTGCCTTTCGCACGCACCACCCCGTGCCCTCACTGGGCTACCAGTTCCTCCGCCGTGTCTCCAAGCTCAAGCCCGAATATCGCGAGCTGCCTCCCCCGGAGATCGGCCGCCGTCGTCTGGCCGGCGAGCCCCTCTTCGAGGAGGTCGAACGCCTGGAGCTGGCCTACTGCACCGACACGCTCTCCAACGTGCTGGAGCGCCAGCCGTCCCTGTTCGACAGCCGCGTGCTCATCCTCGAGTGCACGTTCATCGACGCGGAGCGCACCGTGCGCGACGCGCAGGAGCGGGCCCACATCCACCTGGAGGAGATCGCCTCGATGGCGGACCGCTTCCAGAACGAGGCCCTCGTCCTGATGCACTTCAGTCAGGCTTACAGCCCCGCTCAGGTCCACGCGACCCTCAAGGCCCGCCTGCCAGCGTCCCTGCTGGAGCGCGTGCGAGTCTTCGCTCCGGACTCCGGCCGCTGGTTCGGTTGACCCCCAGCTCCGGCCTTCCTGAAAGGCCGCCATGACCTCGCCTTCCGCAGCGTCTCCGTCCCGCCGCCACGTCCTCATCGCAGGGGCCGGCATCGGAGGACTCACGCTGGCGTGCGCCCTCCACCGCGCCGGCCTGCGCGCCACCGTCCTCGAGCGCGCGGACGCGCTGCGACAGGTGGGCGCGGGCCTCATCGTGCAGATGAACGCCGCGCTCGCCCTGCGCCGCATCGGCCTGTGCGACGCGGTGGTCGCGGAAGGCGCCCGGGCCGAGCAGTCCCTCATCCTCGTGCCGTCAGGGGCCCGCATCACCACGGTGGATGTGGGAGCCCTTCAGCGCGAACTGGACACCCCCATGGTCGCGATGCACCGCGCCCGGCTCCAGGCGGTCCTCCATGCCCACGCGGGCCCTCCGGAGGCCGTGCGGCTGGGCGTCGCCGTGACGGGCTTCCAGGACGACGGGGCACGCGTCACCGCGTCCCTGTCCGATGGCACCACCGTCTCGGGAGACGTGCTGGTGGGCGCGGATGGGCTGCGCTCCGCCGTGCGCACGGGGCTGCTGGGCGAACAGCCCACCCGCTACTCCGGCTACACGAGCTGGCGCGGCGTGTGCCCGGCCGCGCACCTCGTGCCGCCAGGGCGCTTCAGCGAGACGTGGGGCCCCGGCGCCCGCTTCGGCATCGTGCCCATCGGCCATGGCGAGGTGTACTGGTACGCCACGCTCAACGCCCCCATGGGGACGGAGGACGCGCCGGGACAGACGCTCGCGGTGCTGCGCGAGCGCTTCGCCGGATGGCATGCGCCCATCGCGGACCTGCTCGCGGCGACGCCTCCGGAGCGCGTCCTGCGCACGGACATCCATGACCGCCCGCCGCTTGCGCGGTGGAGCCGGGGCCGCGTGACGCTCCTGGGAGACGCCGCGCACCCGATGACGCCGAACCTGGGGCAGGGCGGGTGTCAGGCCATCGAGGACGCCGTGGTGCTGTCGGAGTGCCTCGCGGCCCCAGGCCCGGTGGAAGACGCGCTGCGTGCGTATGAGGCCCGCCGGGTGACGCGCGCCAACCAGATGGTCGTGCGCTCGCGACAGGTGGGCCGCATGGGCCAGTGGGAGAACCCCGCCGCTCGCTTCGTGCGGGATGCGATGTTCCGGCTCATTCCGACCCGCATGGCCGTGCACCAGATGCGCAACCTGGTGCTCTCCACGTCCTGAGCTGCAGGAGCTTCAGGCGCTCCTACAGGCCCGAGACCTTCGCGGCGCTGGCGACCGTGAAGCCGAAGGCCAGCGTCTGCCGGGAGCGCGGCGCGACGTTCACTTCGAAGCGCACGATGCCCTCCGGGCTCACCGTGGTGGGCGCGGGCTTCGTGGCGTCCTTGAGCAGTGCCACCTCCACCGCCTCCACCTCCGACACCGGCATGCGCTCCTCCACCGCCAGCGCCGCCGGCTTCGCGCCCATGTTGGACACGAACAGCTTCACCCGCTGCGTGCGCGTGCGCCGGCCGGTGATGCGCGCGGTCTCCTCGCCCACGTCCACCTGCCGTGAAACGCGCAGCGAGTCCTCGCTGCCGAAGCCCAGCTTCACGCGCTCTCCACGGCCCGCGAACTTGAGCTGCGCGCGGCCCACGTAGCCCTTCGCGCGCACCAGGTCCACCGGCCCCGCCAGCAACACCGACGGCCCGGTGTTGTCGAACCGCGCCACCCGGTGCACCAGCGGCGACTGCTCCGGACACGCCACCAGCTCCGAGGTGGCCGGAGTCGTGAACGTGAACAGCGCCACGCGGTGCGCCTCGCCGTCCGACGGCACCGTCGCCAGGTGGGACGCCGACAGCGTCACCGGTTCGCCCCCGTCGTCCATGCCGGGCAGCGCGTCCGCGGCCTTGGTGACGCCGGCCTCGCCCGTCGTCTGGAGGGACTCCTCGCGGATGGACACGTCCACCACCTGCTTCTCGCGCACCGTCTTGTCCCGCAGCGACAGCCAGTCGTCCTGGAGCCGGGGCGGGGTGGCGCCCAGCGTGGGCCTCGCCGTGGAGAAGGCCAGCGTCACGTCCTTCCACGCCTCGCCCGTGTTCTGCCAGACGACGGCCTCGCACTCCATCGTCACCGTCGTCGCCTCCGCGGTGAAGCGCAGCGCCGCGCGATAGGCCGGGCGCCACGCGGCGCAGGGCACCAGGTACGTCAGCGTCAGCGTCGCCGTGCCTCCCGCGGCGTGGCTCACGTCCAGCTCCGCGCGCACGTCCAGCGTCGGCTCCGGCGGCTGCGTGCGCGAGAGGATGTCGCGCGTCTCCTGCTGGTGCTGACGCTGAAGGCGGCTCTCGTGGCGCCGGGCCTGGCGGAGCGTGTCGTCCGTCGCCGTCAGCTCCCGGCGGAGCGTGTCGAGCTGCTCCTTCCAATGTCCGGGGTCCGCCTCTCCCGCGCCGGTGCGCTCGGCGATGGCGCGGAAGACGTCCTCGCGCGCGGCCTGCACCAGGTTGCGCTTCACCTCCAGGCGACGGACCTCCGCCTGGGCGCGCTCCAGCGCCTGCTCGTGCTCGAAGGAGCGGCGGGCCAGCTCCGTGTGCTGTTCGCGCAGGGCCTCCGGCAGCACCGCGCGCTTCGAGCGGCGCAGGCTGGCCTGCGTCACCACTCCGCCCGCCAGCTTCGCCTGGAGCGAGCGGTCCACCGCCACCGCCGGCAGGCCGTCCACCACGAGCCGGGCGGTGCCTTGCGGCAGCGACACCTCGCCCCTGCGCTCGATGAGGGCCCGGTCCTCCAGGACGGTGACCTTGACCACGGGCAACACGATGGAAGTGTTCATCACGTCCTCCGGTTTCCGCCGAGCAGCATCTTGCTGGCGGGCAACTTCACGATCCACGTCGCCTTCATCGAACGCTTCTCTCCGGCCGGGACGCTGACGCGCCAGACGCGCTCGCCCTCCACCGCCGCCTCACCCGGGATGGGCGTGGGCTTGTGCCAGGGAGGGACGACCTCCGTCTCCTCCACCTTGATGTCCTTCTGGGATTCCGGGACCGCGCCCACGCGCTCGGAGATGGCGATGACCGCGGGCCGGGAGAGGTGGTTGGCCACGTCCACCGTGACGTGGTGCGTGAGCACCGTGCTGTTGCCGAACATGCCGCCCGTGGCCTCGTCGAAGCGCGTGTTGCGCGCCACCTGGAGCGCCTCCTCCACGCCCAATCCCAGACGCTGCGTCTCGCCGGGCCCCAGCGTGGGCAGCGGGGACGTCATCAGGAACTCATCCTCCAGCGTCACGTCCACCGGCCCCGCGAGCAACGGGTGCGGCGTGGGGTTGTCCAGGCGCACCGTGCGGAAGACGCGCGGCTCCACCGAGGGCACGCAGACGTACTCGGCCTTCAGCTCCACCGGCAGCGTCAACATGGGCACCGTGTGCCACGCGCCGTCCGAGGGCACGTCGGTGCTCGCCTCCGCGTCGAAGCGCGCATCGAAGTACCGGGCGGATTCGCGCGGCGGAACGCTCCAGGTGGGCGGCGGCAGGCCGTGCACGGCGTTGGCGGTGAGCGTGGCCTGGGCCACGATGCTCAGCACGTCCACCCGCACGCTCACGGCCGTCAGCGCGAACATCGCCTGGGTGACGTGCGCCGGACGGGGGCGCAGCCGGCCTCGCTGCGACGGAGCACCCGGAGGGGCCAGCGTCAGCGAGTCGTAGTCGAGCAGGCCGTCCGCGGGCTCCAGGCCGGTCGCGCCGGAGCCGCCCTCCTCCTGGTCCATCGACATGTCCGCCATCGGCGCGCCTTCGAACTCATCGTAGGCCTTGCGCTTCTTCGCGCGCTCCATCCCTCCGCCTCCTTTGGGCGAGGCCTCCTTCATGGGTCTCTCGCCTCCGACCGAAACCTCGCCGGTGACGCTCCGGTCGGACGGGGCGCCCGACGCACGGCGCAGAGGCATCCCTCCACGGGGGGCCATGGGGGCGGGTCTGTCTCTTTATACACATCT
>NZ_RAWG01000037.1 GCF_003611735.1 Corallococcus sicarius
GGGGGAAGCTTGCCGGGGACGAGGCGGGTCCTCACTCCTCTAGACACAAGGAGGCGTGAAGATGGCGGACAAGAGGCTCTGGATCCTGGTGGCCAACGCGAGTCGCGCCCGGCTCTTTGCCACGGATGCGGCGAAGGCGGAGAAGTGGGACCTCATCGAACAGTTCCAACATGACGAGAGCCGGACCAAGTCGACTGAGCTCTACAATCAGCCGGACAACCCGAATGCGGGCACGCTGCACGGCCCCGTGACGGAGAACGACCCCAACGCCCGCAAGGAGCTGGAGCACGAGCGCTTCGCCCGGGAGCTGTGCGCCCACCTGGACAAGGGCGTGGACACGCACGCCTTCGACCAACTGGTCATCGCCGCGCCGCCACAGTTCCTGGGCATGCTGCGCGGCCAGCTGAGCACGCGCGTGAAGCAGCGGGTGCGTCTGGACCTGGACGCGGACTACTCGAACCTGCCGGCGCGGGAGCTGCCTGACCGGGTGCCCCTGCTATAGGCAGACGGCGGACCGAGGGGTATGTCGCCTGGGTTCTGGTATAGGACCTGGGTTACCTCCCTTCTCGCCCGACGTGCCATGCCTTCTCCCTTCTTGCGGTCCCTGACGCTGCGTGGCCGGCTGCTGCTCTACATGACGCTGGTGTCGTGCGTGCCGCTGCTGGCCCTCACCGGGTTGCAGGACTCGCTGATGCGCCGTCAGACGGAGGCGCAGATCGACTCCTCGCTGCGCATGGAGGCCGAGGGGTTCAAGGACCTGCTCGAGTCCACGCTGGCGGAGCGCGAGGCGAGCGCGAACAGCTGGGCGGAGGACCCGGTGCTGCGGGGCGCGCTGCGCACGAAGGACCTGGCCGCCAGCGACGCGATGCTGGCGCTGCTGCAGCGGCGCTACCTCACGCTCAACGGCATCGTGCTCTTCACCGACGACGGCGTGGCGATCTCCGCGAGCACGCCCGCGCTGCGCGATGCGTACGCGGGAAGCGCAGCCCAGGTGCGCGCGTCAGCGTGGTTCCGCGAGGCCCAGGCCGGCCGCACCACGGCGGAGGGCGTGGACGTGGAGGACCCCATCTTCAGCGTGCACGTGCTGCCGCTGGCGGTGCCGGTGCTGGACGAGGGCGGCAAGCGCCTGGGCGTGCTGCTGGCCGCGTTCGACTGGGGACAGCTGGAGGAATTGGTGAAGCCCGCGCTCACCCGGGCCCAGCAGCGCGGCCACGCCAGCTTCTCCCTGGAGCTGCTGGGCGCGGATGGCAAGACGCTGTTCGACACGCGCAAGGGCGCGCACGACGACACCGGCCGGGTCGCGGTGGCGGCGGTGAACGGCACCGACGTGCGCGACGTGGGCGACGGGTGGAAGGTGCTGGCCCAGGTGGATCCCGCGGAGGCGTACGCGCCCCTGAACCAGATGCGCCGGCTGGTGCTGGGGCTCGCGGCCCTCTTCGTGGCGGCGGTGGGGCTGGGGTCGTGGGTGCTCGCGCGCGGCATCACCCGCCCCCTGCGCGCGCTGAGCGAGGTGGTCCGCCGCGTCGTGAAGGAGGGCGACCTCACCCAGGTGATGCAGGTGCAGGTGGGCCGGGACGAGGTGGGCGAGCTGACGGAGGCCTTCGCGCAGATGATGAAGAACCTGCACGAGACGGCCACCAGCCTGCACCAGGGCACGCGCGTGCTCAGTGAGACGGTGGCGGAGCTCAACCTCGCCTCCGAGGTGCAGGAGCGCAACGTGGCCCGGCAGGCCGCGGCGCTCCAGGAGACGCAGGTCACCGCGCAGGAGATCAAACAGACGTCGCTCCTGGCCGCGGAGAAGGCGGACACGGTGATGAGCGTGGCCGCCCGGGCCGAAGAGGTGGGCCGCGCGGGCGAGGGCGCCATCCGCGACAGCCTGGACGGCTTCCAGGGCCTGCATGAACAGTCCGGTGAGATGGCCATGCGCATCGTGCAGCTCAACGAGCGCACGCAGCAGATTGGCGGCATCACCCAGACGGTGAAGGACCTGGCGGACCAGTCCAACATGCTCGCGCTCAACGCGGCCATCGAAGCGGTGCGCTCCGGCGAGCACGGCAAGGGCTTCAGCGTGGTGGCGCGGGAGATCCGCAACCTGGCGGACCAGTCCATCCAGGCCACGGAGAAGGTGCGCGACGTCCTGGGGGACCTGGGCCACGCCATCATCTCCACCGCGAAGATGACCGAGCAGAGCCACGCGAGCGTCGCCGAAGGGTTGGATCAGGTGCGCACGAGCGGTGAGCACCTGCGGGAGCTGGCCACCATCGTCCAGGACAACGCCGCGGCGGCGCGGCAGATCGCCGGCGCGGTGAGCCAGCAGAACGCGGGCATCGCCCAGATTTTCAGCGCGGTGACGGACCTGTCCTCGATGATGACCGAGACGCAGGCCAGCCTGAAGTCCACCACCGGCGCCGCGCGGCGGCTGCAGGAAGTGGCGGGCCGGATGGAAGGCGTCGCGCGGGCGTACCGCATCTAGTCCCTGTCCGCTGCCGTTGAGGAGAGTCCGCCATGGCCGCTGTCCCCGCCGTGAAGGCCCTGCTGTTGGACCTGGGCAATGTGTTGGTGTTCCACGACAACGCGCGGCTCTTCGCGCGGCTCGCGGCCCGGGCGGGGCTTGCCCCCGAGGAGGCCTCCCGGCGGCTCACCGGCGCCGGGTGGACCGCGGCGAACCGCGGGCTGCTGGACGCGGAGGGCATCCGCCGGGACGTGTGCGGCGCGCTGGGCGTGGACCTGCCGATGGAGGAGTTCGCGCCCCTGTGGAGCAGCCACTTCACGGTGCACGACGCCGTGCTGCCGCGCGTGGAGGGGCTCGTCGGCCGGGTGAAGCTGGTGCTGGTGTCCAACACCAACGCGCTGCACGTGGCGTACTTGAAGCCCCTGCTGCCGCTGCTCCAGCGCTTCGACGCGCTGGTGCTCAGCTGCGAGGTGGGCGCGGTGAAGCCGGAGCCGGCCATCTACCGGCTCGCGCTGGAGCAGGCGGGCTGCGCGCCGGACGAGGCCGCCTTCTTCGACGACCTGCCCGAGTTCGTGGACGCGGCGCGCGCCCTGGGCCTGCGCGGGTTCGTCTTCACGGACGCGCCCGCGTTCGACGCGCGGCTGAAGTCGCTAGGGCTTTGAGGCCTGGCGGTAGCGGGCCAGGGGCGGCTCGCCCGCGGCGGCCTCGGTCCACTTGAGCATCGCGGGCAGCCCGAGCACCGCGTCGCGGTACGCGGTGAGTTCCGGGCGGAACGGGACGCCGTAGGTGACGAAGCGCGTGATGACCGGCGCGTAGAACGCGTCCGCGATGCTGAAGGCGCCGAAGAGGAACGGGCCCTCCTTGCCATAGCGCTCGCGGCAGCCGGCCCACAGCGCCTGGATGCGCGCGACGTCCGCGTGCACGCCCGGCGCGTCCACGCCCGGCACCGTCTTGCGCGCGGAGATGTCCATGGGCAGGTGGGTGCGCAGCGCCTGGAAGCCCGAGTGCATCTCCGACGTCACCGAGCGCGCCATCGCGCGCGTCGCGCTGTCCCGGGGCCACAGCCGCGCGTCGGGGAAGGTCTCCGCCAGGTACTCGCAGATGGACAGCGAGTCCCACACCACCGTGTCACCGTGCTTGAGCACCGGCACCCGGCCGCTGGGCGAGTGCATGGCGATGAGGGCCGCCGTCTCCGGCGTATCCAGCGGAACGAGCACCTCGCGGAACGACTGGCCGGTGTGGGCCAGGGCCAGGTAGGGGCGCAGCGACCACGAGGAGAAGTTCTTCGAACCAACGACCAGGGTGATGTCGGACATATGGCGCGGCACCTTACCGCCGCGCGCCCGTCCGTCAGGCCTCAACCGCCCGCGGGGACCCGCCGACGGCCCAGGAGTGAACGCACGCGCGACATGAGCGCGCCCTCCGCCCGGGGCTCCACCGGCGCGTCGATGCGGAACACCGCCACCGGCAGCCGGATGTTCTTCAGCTCGTTGCGGCCCAGCCGCACCGGGGGCGCCTGGAGGCAGCCTGCCACCTGCGCGGCCAGTGTCTCGCTGACGTACACGGTGCCCGGACGCGCCAGCGACTCGATGCGGGCCGCCAGGTTGACGCCCTCGCCGAACACGTCGCCGTCGCGGTGCACCACGAAGCCCAGGTGCGCGCCGGCACGGACGGACATCCTCCGGTCCAGGGGCGCCACGCGGTTGCGCGCATCCACGGCGGCGCGCCACTCCAGCGCGAACGACACCGCGGGCAGCCCCGCCTGGAACTCCAGCAGGAACCCGCCCTCCTCCAGCTGCTTCACCTCGCGCCCACCATGGCGCGGCAGCAGCTCCCGCACGAGCCTGCCATGCTCCTCGTGCAGGTCTTGTTGTAGTGACTCATCCCGCCAGCGTTGACCTGCGGGGGCCTCCATGTCCGTGAACATGATGGCCGACATCGTCCGGGGCTCCGGGGCCTCCACCACCATCGTGCATCCTCCCTCCCCCCGGTGCAGACGAGCGCGATGCTACTGCACGACGGGCCCTGGCTCCCAACCGGCGCGGGAACCTGCCCGGACGGAAGACGCCCCGGGGGACGCAACCGTGCGAAGTCAGAGGCGGACACCCTGTCCGCACCCCCAACATAGTGAGGCCCTGACGCAATGCACCAAGCACCCGGGAGGTCCTGGGCCGTCGTTGTCGGGCATCCGACGCGTCGCGGTGGGAGACGTCTGCTGGAAGTCAGGAGCCCCAGCGATCCGCGCAGGACGCGGAATCGCTGAGGCTCGATACCGACTTACTGGACGGCGCGGAGCGCCGGCTGCTGCGAGTCCTCTCCGGAGGCGTCGCTCAGCTCCGTCAGGAGCCGATCCCCCTCGGTCTCGTCGATGGGGACGAAGCGGCCGAGGTCAGGGCGGTAGGCGTGGACCTGGGCCGCCCCGATGTCGAACCACCAGCCGTGCAGCCGCAGCGTTCCCGCCGCGAGCCGGTCCCGCACGATGGGGTAGGTCTTCAGGTGCTCCAGCTGCTCGAGGACGTTGAGCTGGGAGAGGCGATCCGCGTCGGGCAGCCCCGCGCCCACCTGGGTGTTCTCCCGCAGCGCCTTGAGCGAGGGCGTTCCGTGCGCGAGCCACTGCTCGAGGTTCGGTGCGCCGTCCACGACGCCGCCGGCCAGGATGGCCTTCATCGCGCCGCAGCTCGAGTGTCCGCAGACCACGACGTCCTCGATGGGCAGGAAGCCCAGGGAGAACTCGATGGCCGCCGCCTCCGAGCGATCCGCCGTGGACTGCCCGTTGCGCACGGCGGGCGGAACGAGGTTGCCCACGTTGCGCACGGTGAAGAGGTCACCGGGGTCCGTGGAGACGAGCAGGTTCGGCACCACGCGGCTGTCCGAGCAGCTGATGAAGAGGCAATCAGGAGACTGCCCCTTGGCGAGCCTCGCGAAGGTCGCCCGGTACGAGGGCAGGGTGTGACGCTGGAAATCGAGCAGGCCTCTGATGAGCTTCTTCACTGTGCACCTCCGGAAGCGAGAGTCGAAACGTGATGAACAGGGGACGAAGGGGCGAGAGCCGCGGCAGGCTCCGCGGCGGGGGCCGCGCGCGCTTCACGCCGCTTCCAGACGTCCTCGAGCGGCTCCATGACCACGGTGCCGCCCGTCTTGCGGTGCGTGTCCGCCCAGCTCTCCAGCGCCTCGAAGCCGGAGTGGTCGAGCGTGTTCACCGCCACGTCCACCTCCACCTTGGAGCCGGAGGGAATCTGCGCGAGCGCCGTCGACAGCTTGGGCACCCCGACGAACGTCAGCGCGCCGCTGATGCAGACCTGGTGAACGTCATTGGAGACCTGACGCTCCACGCGCACCTGGCCGAGCTGCCACAGGAGCCGGAGGATGGCCGCGCCGAGTCCGAGCCCGATGCCCGCGAGCAGGTTGATGCCCACGACGCCGGCCACGGTGATGAGGTAGACGGGCAGCTCGCCCCGGTGCCGCAGCTCCCGGATGTGGGCGAGGTTCACGAGCTTCAGGCCCACGTGCACGAGCAGACCGGCGAGCACCGTCAGGGGCACGTAGGACGCGAGCCCTCCCAGCAGGGTGATGAAGGCGAGCATCCACACCGCGTGGAGCACCGCCGACCAGCGCGTCTTCGCGCCGGCGTTGATGTTCGCCGCGCTGCGCACGATGACGCCGGTGATGGGCAGACCGCCGACCAGACCGGAGAGGGTGTTCGCCACGCCCTGCGCGAGCAGCTCGCGATCCAGGTTCGCCCGCGCGCCCGTGTGGAGCTTGTCCGTCGCCACCGCGCTCAAGAGCGATTCGGCGCTCGCCACGAGGGCGAGGGACAGCACCGCCACGGCGAAGGCGCCCCACGCCGCCCCTTCAGGAAGCGAAGGCAGCTTGATGGCCGACAGCGCATCCGCCGCCAGCTGCACGCGTGCCACGTCCGCGTTCAACAGCGCCGCGATCGCGGTTCCGCCCACGACCGCCACCAGCGGCCCCGGGACCTTCTTCAACCGCCCGTTCGGCAGGAACTGCCACGCGATGAGGATTCCCAGCGTGAGCAGACCCAGCAGCGTGGCCGGACCATGAAGGTCCATCACCTGCCCGGGCAGCTCCCGCAGGTTGTTCCAGGCATTGCTCTGCGGAGAGCCGCCCAGAACGATGTGGACCTGCCCCAGCACGATGAGGATGCCGATGCCCGCGAGCATGCCGTGGATCACGGCCGGCGAGATGGCAAGCGCCGAACGCGCCACCTTCAGCGCGCCGAGCGCCACCTGCACGAGCCCCGCCACGGCCACCGCCGCGCACGTCACGGCGAAGCCCAGCTCCTGGATGAAGCCAAAGACCATCACCGCGAGGCCCGCCGCGGGGCCGCTCACGAGAAGCGGCACGCCACCCATCAGGCCCACCACGATGCCGCCCACGACGCCCGCGATGAGTCCCGCCATGATGGGCGCTCCGGAGGCGAGCGCGATGCCCATGCACAGGGGCAGGGCCACCAGGAACACCACCAGCGAAGCCGGCAGATCCGAGGCGAGGATCTCCTTGAACGAGGGCTTCGCCTCCGCAGCTTTTCCAACCGAATTCATTGCTTGAGCTCCCCTGTCACCTGCCGAGCCCGTACAGGGGCTCAACGTGACAGCAGGGGCTAGGCAATCGTCGTGCCAGCCGATCCGGGGCCTTTCCGGGCGAGGGCGTGACGCATTCGGACCAAGGGATGAAAGAAACTTGAAGCCCGCGGCTCAGCCGATGAAAGACTTTTTAAGTCCTTCACTCAGAGGGTGGGTTCTCCTCCAGGCGGCGGAGAAAGGTCGGATAGGACAGGCCCAGTGCGCGGGCCGCCTCCATGCGCCTGCCGCCGAGCTGCTCGAGCACGTGCCGGACATAGAGCCGATCCACTTCATCGAGCGGCCGAGGTGGGCCTGACACGGAGAAGGCGTTGGGGTCGCTCGGGGCCGGCGTGCCGCCCCCCTTGGCGAGGGACGGCAGCTCGAGCGAGGGCCCGAGTTCGAGCACGAGCGCCCGCTCGAGCACGTTGCGCAGCTCCCGCACATTGCCGGGGAAGGGATAGCTCAGCAGGCGCTCCTCCGCGGCGGCGGAGAAGGGGACCGGGCGCCGACCGAGCTCCGAGCAGAGCTCCAGCACGAGCGTCCGTGCGAGTGGCAGCACATCCTCTCGACGCTCGCGCAAGGGGGGCACTTCCACCCGGAACACGCTGAGCCGGAAGAGGAGGTCCTCGCGAAAGCGCCCGGCGGTGACCTCCGCTTCGAGGTCCTTGTTGGTGGCCGCCACGATGCGGGCGGTGCTCGTGAGCTCCGTCGTGCCACCGAGTCGTCGGAAGGCCCCCTTGTCGAGGAACGTGAGCAGCTTGGCCTGGAGCGCGAGCGGCAGCTCCCCCACCTCGTCGAGAAAGAGGAGCCCATCGCTCGCGAGCTCCACGAGCCCGCGCCTCGCCGTCTTCGCATCCGTGAAGGCGCCGCGCTCGTGTCCGAAGAGCTCGCTCTCCATCATCGTGTCCGGGAGCGCGGCGCAGTTGATCTGCACGAAGGCGCCCTGCTTCTGGCGCAGGGCGTGGAGGTGGCGGGCGAGCACCGCCTTGCCGGTCCCCGTCTCCCCGAGCAGCAGGACGGGACTGCGCGGAGTGGTGGCGATCCGCTCCAGCATCTCCAGGGTTCGCTGCATCGTCGGCGAGCGGGACTCCGCCATCCGATGCCGTCCTTCGAGGACGCTCTCGGCCTGGCGCAGCCGCTCCTGGAGCTGGAGGTCGCTTGCCGCGCGGCGTGCGCGCATCACCAGGTCGTCAATCTCGACCGGCTTGCTCAGGTAGTCGCGAGCCCCCGCCCGGATGGCCTCGACAGCGCTCTCGATGTCGCCGTGCGCGGTCACCATCAGCACGACGGTGGCCGGAAGCTGGGCCCGCAGCTCGGGGAGGAAGACGAGCCCATCTCCGTCCGGCAGCCGTCGATCCAGCACGACCAGGTCAGGCGCCTCGGCAGCGAGCGCGGCGCGGGTCTCATGCAGTGAGCGAGCAACCCGGACGCGAAAACCTTCCTGGCTCAGCATGGATGCCGCGAGCGAGGAGAAGGTCCTGTCGTCATCGACGAGCAGCAGGGAGGTGCTCATGACGCCATCTTCTCGAGCGGAAGGCGGACCGTGAAGCGGCTGCCTCCAGGCACGCGGGTGTAGGAAACACTTCCTCCATCATGCGCACGGATGGCCGTGCGCACCATCGGCAGCCCGAGCCCGATGCCCTTCGACCGCCCCACCGCGAAGGGCTCCCAGAGCCGCGGCTCGAAGGCCGGGGGCACTCCGCCCGCGTTGTCCTCCACGACGAGCACCACCTCTCCGGCTTCGCGAAGGAGCCGGACCTCGACGCGAGGCGTGGTCTGCTGACCTATATCATGGGCCACGGCACCGGCTTCGACGGCGTTGCGCATGAGGTTGTCGACCGCGGAGACCAGCAGCGTCGGGTCCCCCTTCACGAAGAGCCCCTCCTGCAGCGTGGTCTCGATGGCGACATCCGCTGCTTCCGGCAGGAGCCTCACGGCTTGAAGCGCGTCCTGGACGAGCAGGTGCATCTCACAGCTGCGCCGCTGCGTGGACTGCGGGGAAGCAAAGCTCAGCAAGGAGCGGGCAAGGTGGCCGAGCCGGTCCGCCTGGGAACGCAGCGCCTGGACGGGCAGGGTCGTCTCCCCTCCCTTCGCGCGAATCATGCTGAGCGCGGCCTGCATGCTGTTGAGCGCGTTCTTCACCTCGTGGGCGATGAGCGAGGAGGCCGTGCCGAGCGCCGCCATCGTCTCCTGGTGCCGCAAGCGCTCTTCGGCGGCCACCAGCGAACGGTAGGAGCGACGCAGGAGCACCGTGAAGAGGAGGAGCACGCCGCCGAGCAGCGCGGAGTGAAAGCCGAGCTGGCCGAGGTAGCGGCGCTTGAGCATCTCGCGATCCCGCGCCTCGTCATCGAGCACGGCGAGCAGCATGTCGGTTCCGGGAACGAGCGCCGCCGCGCCGAGCAGCCGCGTGCCTCCGAGCGAGACAGCCCCGGGAGCGTCCACCAGCGGGCGGAGGTGGGTGGCGAGCTCCGGCTGGCGCAAGAGGGGCGGGGGCGCTGCCGGCAGGAGGAGCCGACCGCGCTCGCCGAGCAGGGCGACCATGGACTCGTCCGTCCCGCGAGGGGTCGTCGGGAGCAGCTCGTTCGCCGTCGCGAGCTCGCCCACGAGCAGGCCCACGACGCGCTCGTCGCGCACGATGGGGACCGCGACCGCGACGAGCCCTCCGCCTTCCTCGTCCAGCAGTCCGACCGAAGCGACCCGCTGTTCCACGATCCGCCGGAACCACCTGCGCGAGGCGAGCGGTGTGCGCCCGAGCGGCATGTCCGCCGGGTCGCTCCACATGCGCTCGCCGCCCGCTGACACCAGCGCGACTCCCGCCGAGAAGAGGGACGTGTGGCCGAAGGCGTTCTCGAGGAGCGCGACCTCGTTTCCCGTGGCTCCATCCTCGGGTCTGAGCGACGGGTGCTCCGCGAGCCGTTGCAGCTCCGAGCGCAGCAGTCCGAGATGGGCGCCCAGGGCCTGGGCCTGGAGGCCCGCGCGGTCCGACAGGTGGGCGAGGAGTTCGCCCTCCGCCGTCTTCACGTCCTCCTGGTAGGCCAGGAAGGGGCTCACGAAGGCGGCGCCCCAGAGGAGTATCAGCCCGACCACGGCGGACCGGCCTGCTTTTCGCTGCGTGCGAAGGAGCTCGCCCGGTGGGGGCACGAGAGAGGGCAGGGAGGGATGGGCCGCGGGCGACGACATGCGCCTATCATCAACACATTTCGACCCGCGCGGCTCCTCCCCAGCGCCTCCGCTTCAGCGTGCTGGGGCAGCGGGCGCGACCGGACGCTTCAGCTCGTTGACCACGCGCGTGGCGCCGTACACGTGCTCCAGCGCGGCGAGGATGCCGTCGCCGTGCACCGCCACCGCGCGGTTGGACTCGGGCACGTAGGCGAAGCGGCCGCCCAGCGACGGCAGGTTGCCGTCGAAGATGAGGCCCACCACGTGCCCGTCGCGGTTCACCACCGGCGAGCCGGAGTTGCCGCCGATGATGTCGTGGGTCGTCGCCATGTCGAGCGGCGTCTCCTCCGGCACCTTCCCCTTCGCCTTCACCCACGGGTCGGGCAGCTTGAAGGGCTCCTTGCCGGTGTCGCGCCCGTACGCGCCGCCGAACGTGGTCAGCGCGGGCACGGGCTTGCCGTTGTCATCCCAGCCCTTCACCTGCCCGTAGTTGAGGCGGAGCGTGAAGGTGGCATCCGGCGCGCCCGCCGTGCCGTTCACCGCGAGGTACGCCTTCGCGAGCCGCTCGCCGTTGCGCTTGAGCACCGCCTCCACCGTGTCCTCGTACTGCTTGCGCGACGCGCGCGTCTGGGCGTCCACCTTGCGCGCCAGGAGGATCATCGGATCCTTGGAGGCCTCCACCGCGGCCTTGCCTCCCTCCAGCAGCGCCTTGCGCACGTTCACGTCGCCCAGCTTCGTGCCACGCACCAGCGAGCGCGCGAGGTCCGCCGGTGCCTCCTTGCCCAGCACCAGTTTCACGAACGCGTCATCCGCGCCCAGCGTCTCGCGCAGCTTGTTGAAGCCGAACGTCATCCCCAGCGTCTCCAGCTCCGGGGGGATGGGCGCCTCGCGCAGGAGCTGCTGGCGCAGGCCGGGGAGCTGACCGTCGGTGTACTCGCGCAGGCGCTCCGCGTTGGGCTTGGGCAGCTCCTCCGCCGCGCGCACCAGCTGCTGCGCGTGGGTGAACAGCTCCGAGCGGAACGCGTCCCCCGCGCCCTTCATCCGGTAGTCGTTCAGGGTCCGGCGCCACGTGTCCAGCGCGCGGGACGTCTCCTCCCACATGCCCTGGGTGGAGGCCTTCGCCTGGGGGTTCGCGTCGATGCGCTTCTTGAGCTCCGCCTCCTCCTGGCGCTTGCGCGCGAGCAGCGCGGGGTCCGCCAGCGCCTCCTGCCGGCCCTTGAGCGACTTGAGGCCGTTCTCCACGCTGCGCAGGCGCGCGCGCGCCATCCGGTAGCGGTCCGGCGAGCCGCTGGCGTACTCGCGCAGCATCCCGCGCATCTCCGCCAGCGACAGCAGGGTCTGGGGCAGCGCCACGTCGCGCTGGAACTCCAGCTCCGCGACGGTGCTCTTGCGCTCGGTGCCGCCGGGGTGGCCGGAGACGAACACGAGGTCACCCTCCTTCACGCCCTCCTTCGCCCACGGCAGGTAGTCCGGGCTCTTGGCCGGGGCGTCGCCCTGCCACACGCGCATGAAGGCCACGTCGTAGCCGTAGCGCGGGAAGTTGAAGTTGTCCGCGTCCCCGCCGAAGGCGGCCATGGAGAACTCGGGGGCGAAGACGAGGCGCACGTCCTGGAAGCGGCGGTACTTGTAGAGCTGGTACTTGCCGCCGTTGTAGAGCGTCACCACGTCGCATCTCACGTCGGTGCCGGTGGCGCACGCGGCCTCCACGGCGGCCGTCTCCTTCTTGAGCGCGGTGTTGAAGGCGGCGCCGGTGAGGCCCTTCGTCGCGGTGTTCATCCGCGCGGTGACGTCCGTCATCTCCACCAGCTGGTTGGCTTCAATCTTGGGACAGCGCCGCTCCTCCTTCGCGGACTTCGCCAGGAAGCCCTTGGCGAGCAGGTCGTCCTTCGCGGTGGTCAGGTCCTCGATGCAGCCGCGCACGCAGTGGTGGTTCGTCATCACCAGGCCGTCCGGCGACACGAAGCTGGCCGAGCAGCCGCCCGCGAGCCGCACCGAGCCCAGGCGCACCTTGTCCAGCCAGGCCTGGTCGGGCGCGAAGCCGTAGGCCTTCTTCACCGCGTCGGCGGGAAAGGCGTCATAGGTCCACATGCCCTCCTCCGCGGCGGCGGGGAGGGACAACAGCAGGCCGAGCGCGAGCAGTCTGCGGTGCACGGGGAGTCTTCCTTGGGCAAGAGGGAAAAGGCGTCCGGTTCTGTCAATGCGGACGGGCGCGCGTCAACCAGGCAGGCCGCCGGGTATTCCGAGCCGGTGCGCGGGGGGTCGGGTATGCTGGGTCGCAATGTCCGCGAAGCACCACGTGTACCTCGTCCCCGGTTTTTTCGGCTTCACCAACCTGGGCGAGCTCCTCTACTTCGGCCACACGTACGAGTTCCTGAAGAACGACCTGGCCCGCCGGGGGTTGAACGCGGAGGTGGTGACGGTCGTCTCGCACCCCACGGCGTCCATCCGTCAGCGCACCGCGGACCTGCTCAAGGCCGTGAACGAGACGGCGTCCGGCGACGACGGCCCCATCCACCTGGTGGGCCACTCCACGGGCGGGCTGGACGCCCGGCTGTTCGTCAGCCCCGGGGCGCAGCTGACGGAGGGGCTGGAGTTGGAGCCCTTCGCGCGCCGGGTGCGCACGGTGGTGACGCTGTCCGCGCCGCACGCGGGCACGCCGCTGGCCACGTTCTTCCTGGGGCTGTTCGGCCAGCAGCTCCTGAAGCTGTTGTCGCTGTTCACCATGTACGTGCTGCGCTTCGGCCGGCTGCCCCTGAGCGTGGTGTTCCGCTTCGGGCACCTGATGGCGCGCGCGGACAACCAGTTGGGGTGGAAGGCCACGCTGCTGGATCAGATCTTCGACCAGCTCCTGGGGGACTTCTCCAGCGAGCGGCGCGACGCGGTGGCGAAGTTCCTGGGGGACGTGGGGCGCGACACGTCGCTGATTCCGCAGCTCACGCCGGAAGGCATCGACCTGTTCAATGCCTCCACGCATGACCGGCCCGGCGTGCGGTACGGCTCCGTGGTGACGCAGTCCCGGCCGCCGTCCTTCCGCACGCGGCTGGCGGCGGGCATGGATCCGTACGCGCAGCTCACGCACACCATCTACGCGTTCGTGTACGGGCAGACGCAGCGAATGCCGCTGACGCAACTGCCCCTGCACACGCCCGCGCAGACGGCGGCGCTGGTGCAGGCCTACGGCGCGATGCCGGGCCCCACGGCGTGTGACGGCATCGTGCCCACGCGCTCGCAGGTGTACGGGCGCGTGCTGGCGGCGGTGCGCGCGGACCACCTGGATGCCATTGGCCACTTCGACCAGCCGGCGCACCAGCCCCCGCACGTGGACTGGCTCATCTCCGGCTCGGGCTTCCGCCGGCCCCAGTTCGAGGCCATGTGGAAGGCCGTGGGCGACTTCCTGGTGGAGGAAGAGCCGCAGCGCTAGCCGCGCTTGAACACCGCCAGGAAGCGCGCCTCCGCGACGCGCTGGCCGTCCGCGCCCAACAACTGCACGGGGATCCACGCCTCCGCCTTGTCGCCCTTCGCTTGCAGCGACGAGGCGAGCCCCGCCAGCACGTCCTCCGGGGGTTCGCACACCGCGCTCACCGCGCTCTTCGCCTTCGCGTGGAACGCCACCTCCATGCGGTTGACGAGCATCTTGTACTGACTCGGCGGGAAGCGGCGGAAGAGCATCACGCCCATCGTCAGCTCCATCACCGTCACCTGGGCGCCCAGGTACACGCTGCCCACGTGGTTCTTCGTCTTGCGGTTGAGCGGCACCGTCGCCCTCACGCGCGCGTCCGTCACCTCGTCCACCCGGTAGCCCATCGCCGCCGCCAGCGGGACGATGTTCTTCACCGCGAGCGTCGTCAGCGCGTTCGCCGCGCCCGGTGACACCTGCCGCACCTTCTCCACCATTTCCAACGCGAACATCCGGTCCTCCACCCTTCCCGACGAACGACTCCCACGCGCATCCTAGCCACCCGCCGCTTCCGGCATAGAGTCCGCCGCCCTATGGACACCCGCGTGGACGTGGTCGTCATCGGCGCGGGCCTCGCGGGCCTCACCGCCGCCCGGGACATCTCCCGCACCGGCGCCACCGTGGCCGTGCTGGAGGCGCGCGACCGCGTGGGCGGCCGCACCCTCACCCGCGACGTGGGCGGCGGGCTCGTGGACCTGGGCGGCCAGTGGGTGGGCCCCCGCCAGCGCCACATCCTGCGGCTCGCGGATGGCCTGGGCCTTGCCCGCTTCGCCCAGCACCACCAGGGCACCAAGGTGCTGGAGGTGCGCGGCGAGCGTCGCACCTACCAGGGCAAGGTGCCGTCCCTGCCCCTCCTGTCACTCCTGGACCTGCAACGCACGGTGTGGAAGCTGGAGGGCCTGGCCAGACGCGTCCCCCGGGAGCGCCCCTCCGCCGCGCCCCGCGCTGCTGAATGGGACGCCCTCACCGTGGAGCAATGGAAGCAGCGCCATGTGCCCACGTGGGGCGCTCGCGCCGCGTTGGACATCGCCACCCGCGCGGTGTTCGCCGCGGAGCCTTCAGAGCTGTCGTTCCTGCACTTCCTCTCCTACGTGCACTCCAACGGCGGCCTCATGCCCCTCACCGAAATCGAGGGCGGCGCCCAGGCGGAGCGCTTCGTGGACGGCGCGCAATCCCTCTCACAGCGGCTCGCGGAGAAGCTTCCTCCGGGCCGCGTCATCCTCTCCGCCCCCGTGCGCGCCGTCCTCCAGGATGCTCGCGGCGTCAGCGTCACCACCGAGGACGGCCGGACCTTTCGCGCGCGCTACGCCGTGGTGGCCACACCGCCCGCGCTCGCCGAGCGCATCGACTTCGGCGCGGACCTCCCCACCGCCCGCCGCCGCGTCCACGCGGACCTGCCCATGGGCAGCGTCATCAAGGTCGTGGCCACCTACGCCACCCCCTTCTGGCGCGAAGCCGGGCTGTCCGGTGAGGCCGTCAGCGACGTGGGCCCCGTGCGGCTGTGCTTCGACGACTGCGGCTCCGGCGGACACCACCCCGCGCTCGTGGGCTTCTTCCTGGGCGACACCGCGCGCACGTGGACCGGCCGCCCTGCCCAAGACATCCACCGGGCCGCGCTGGAGGGCTTCGCGCGCTTCTTCGGCGCCCAGGCGCTCACGCCGCTCGCGGTGGCGGAGCTGGACTGGAAGGCGGAGGCGTTCAGCACCGGCTGCTACGTGGGCCTGCCCCGCCCCGGCACCCTCACCGCCGTGGGCGACGCCCTGCGGGCCCCGTTCGGCCGGGTACACTGGGCAGGCACGGAGACGGCCATCGAGGGCTGTGGCTACCTGGATGGCGCCGTGGAGTCCGGCGAGCGCGCCGCCACGGAACTGGCCGCCCGCCTGACTGCTCCCAGCTCCACCTGAGAGCACATGCCGTCTGGTCGCCTGGTCATCAAGCCGGCCGTGCGACCAGGCGGGGCCCACACCGCCGTGGCGTCCCAGGGAGGCCGTCCCCACCCTTCCGGAAGCGCCGCGACGCCTTGCCGCGCGCAACCCACATAACGAGGGATACGGACCATGTACTCCACCAGCCACGTGAACCTTCCTCAGGATGCGCGCGAAGAGCTCATCGACATGCTCAACACAGTGCTCGCCAACGCCGTCGACCTGCACTGGCAGGTGAAGCAGGCGCACTGGAACATCCGCGGCACGCACTTCTACAGCCGGCACCTGCTCTTCGACGAGGTGGCCAAGCACGCGCGCAAGCACGCGGACGCCTACGCCGAGCGCGCGGGCGCGCTGGGGGGCTACGCCCAGGGCACCATCCGCCTGGCCAGCAACAACAGCCAGCTGCCCGAGTACGACCTGCAGGCCGTGGACGGCGAGTCGCACATCCGCGCGCTGGTCGAGCGCGTCGGCCGCTACGCCGCCAGCGTCCGCGACGGCATCACCAAGTCGGACGAGGTGAACGACCCGGTCACCGCGGACATCCTCACCCAGACGCTCGGGGAGACGGAGGAGGACCTCTGGTTCCTGGAGAGCCACCTCAACGGCGATGCCCGCGTGGGCGTCACCGTCCCGCCCCGGGGCAGCCCCCGCCGCGGCCGCGTCGCCGAGGACATCACCCAGGCCACCACCTGACGCCTGTCAGACTCCCGCGCAGGTTCTCCTGCGCGGGCAGGTCCCCATCCGTATAGAACGCGTCCCCGGATTCCAGGAGGGCGCGTCCCATGGCGGCACAGGCTCAGGACAACCGGTTGGATGGCAAGGTGTGCCTCATCACCGGGGCCACCGGCGGCATTGGCCAGGAGACGGCGAAGGCGCTGGCCCGACAGGGGGCCACGCTGGTGCTGTCCGGCCGTGACGCGGCGCGTACAGCCGCCACCGTCGCCGCCGTGCGCGAAGCCGTTCCCCAGGCCCGCGTGGAGTCGCTGCTCGCGGACCTGTCGTCGCTTGCGTCCGTGCGAGCGCTGGCCGAGGCGTTCCGCGCCCGCCATCCGCGCCTGGACGTGCTCGTCAACAACGCGGGCCTCATCATCGACCGGCGGCAGGTGACGGTGGATGGTTACGAGGCCACGTTCGCCACGAACCACCTGTCCCACTTCCTCCTCACGCACCTGCTGCGCGACCTGCTGGTGGCAAGCCCCCAGGGGCGCATCATCAACGTGTCGTCGGAAGGGCACCGCTTCGCGAACCCCCGCTTCCTGGAGGATCCGCAGACGGAAAGCCAGCGCTACGACGGCATCCGCGTCTATGGCAACGCCAAGCTCTCCAACATCCTGTTCGCCAAGGGCCTCGCGAAGCGCCTCCAGGGCACGCGCGTCACCGCGAACGCGCTGCACCCGGGGCTGGTGCGCACGGGCTTCGGCCACAACAGCCAGGGCTTCTTCCGCTACGTTGTGCAGC
The DNA here is from genome assembly GCF_003611735.1 of Corallococcus sicarius. Lineage (GTDB taxonomy): Bacteria > Myxococcota > Myxococcia > Myxococcales > Myxococcaceae > Corallococcus > Corallococcus sicarius. The sequence continues at coordinate 17,038 of NZ_RAWG01000037.1, forward strand.
TGGGCGCGCCGTTCATGATCTCCGCGGAGAAGGGCGCGCGCACGTCGGTGTACCTGGCGTCCTCGCCCGAGGTCGCGGACGTCAGCGGGGAGTACTTCAACAAATGCCGCAAGGCGAAGCCTTCATCCGCCGCAAGGGACGAAGCGCTCGCGGAGCGGCTCTGGCAGGTGAGCGAACAGCTCACGGGAGTGAAGACATGATCGACCTGTACACGTTCAAGACGCCCAACGGCCGCAAGATCTCCGTCGCCCTGGAAGAGCTGGGCATCCCCTACAACGTCAAGGTGGTGGACATCACCAAGGGCGACCAGTTCAAGCCCGAGTTCCTGGCCATCAACCCCAACAACAAGATTCCGGCCATCGTGGACCACGCGGCGCCGGGGGGCCGTCCGCTGGCGCTCTTCGAGTCTGGCGCCATCCTGCTGTACCTCGCGGAGAAGACGGGCGCGCTGATGCCCTCGGACCCGCGCGGCAAGGCGGAGGTGACGCAGTGGCTGATGTTCCAGATGGGCGGCGTGGGCCCCATGCTGGGCCAGCTCACCCACTTCCGGAACTACGCCCCCACGAAGGTTCCCTACGGCATCGAACGCTTCCTCTCGGAGTCCAAGCGCATCCTGGGCGTCCTCGACCGGCAACTGGCTTCGCGCGACTACCTGGCCACCACGTACTCCATCGCGGACATCGCCACGTACCCCTGGCTGAAGGGCGCGCGCGACATGCACCCCGACCTCTTCGAGGGCCTGCACAGCCTCCCCCAGTACCTGCACCGCGTGGGCAGCCGTCCCGCCGTGCAGCGGGGCATGCAGGTCCCCTGACGTCCGCGTGCCGCGAAGGCCATGGCCCCGCTCGAACAGCTCGTCTTCGACAACACCTACGCCCGCCTGCCGCCCGGGTTCGCCGCCCGGGTGGCCCCCGCGCCCTTCCCGGACGCGCACGTGGTGAGCGTGAACCCGGCGGCGCTGCGGCTGCTGGGCCTGGACGCGGACGCGGCGACGCGCCCGGAGTTCGCGCAGGTGTTCGGCGGGGCGCGGTTGCTGCCCGGCATGGAGCCCCTGGCCATGGTGTACGCGGGGCACCAGTTCGGCGGGTACGTGCCACGCCTGGGAGACGGCCGCGCGCTGCTCCTGGGCGAGGTGCGCGCCCCCGACGGCGCGAAGTGGGACCTGCACCTGAAGGGAGGTGGCCCCACGCCCTTCTCTCGTGGAGGCGACGGGCGCGCGGTGCTGCGCTCCACCCTGCGCGAGTACCTGGCCGGAGAGGCCCTGCACGCCCTGGGCATCCCGAGCACGCGGGCGCTGTGCGTGCTGGGCAGCCGCACGCCGGTGTACCGCGAGGACGTGGAGACCGGGGCGATGCTGGTGCGGCTGGCGCCGTCGCACGTGCGCTTCGGCACCTTCGAGTTCTTCCACCACACCGGGCAGCCCGGCCACGTGGCCACGCTCGCGGACCACGTCCTCACGCACCACTTCCCGCACCTGTTGGAGCCGGGGCCGGAGGGGCGCCATGCGCGCTTCTTCGCGGAGGTGGTGGAGCGCACCGCGCGGCTCGTGGCGGGGTGGCAGGCGGTGGGCTTCGCGCACGGCGTGATGAACACCGACAACATGTCCATCCTGGGGCTCACGCTGGACTACGGGCCCTACGGCTTCCTGGACGACTTCGACCCCGGCTTCATCTGCAACCACTCCGACCCCCAGGGCCGCTACGCGTTCAACCAGCAACCGCGCATCGCGCTGTGGAACCTGGCCTGTCTGGGCGAAGCGCTGCTGACGCTCATCACCGAGGACGAAGCGCGCGCCGCGCTGGGCGCCTTCCAGCCCTCGTTCGCCGCGCACTTCCTCGCGCGCATGCGCGAGAAGCTGGGGCTCACGGAGGCCCGTGACGGGGATCGCGCGCTCGTGGAGGACCTGTTCGCGGTGATGGCGCGCTCGCACGTGGATTACACGCGCTTCTTCCGCGCGCTGAACCGGTTCGACTCGCAGCCTGACGCTCGCAACGCGCCGCTGCGCGACCACTTCCTGCCGCCGGAGGACTTCGATGCGTGGGCCGCGCGCTACCGGGCGCGGCTGGCCTCCGAAGGCAGCGAGGACGCTGTCCGCTCCGCGCGCATGGACCGCGTCAATCCGAAGTACGTCCTGCGCAACTGGGTGGCGCAGCAGACCATCGCCCGTGCGCAGGAGGGAGACTTCGCGGAGGTGGACCGGGTGCTCGCGCTCGTGTCCGCGCCCTTCGACGAACACCCGGGCTCGGAGGCCTACGCGGCAGCCCCTCCGTCCTGGGGACGACACCTCGTGGTGAGCTGCAGCTCCTGACGCGCGCTGGCACCGGATGCCCAGCAGGCAGGCGGGCGCATCCTGGGCGGAAGCCGGGCAGCGGGGTGCCTAGCTTGGAGGGCATGATTGAACCTCCTGTCCCTCCCCGCCTCGTGTTCCGCGCCCTCGGTCCGGGCCTTGTCGGTGCCACCGCGCTTACGCTGGTGCACGAGGGCGCACGCCGCGTCTTGAAGCACCCGCCGCGCATGGATGTGTTGGGCATGCGCGCCCTGGCGAAGGGCGTCCGCTTCTTCGGCTTCGAGCCCGCGAAGGGCCGGCAGCTGCACCGACAGACCCTGGCGGGCGACATCCTGTCCAATGGCCTCTTCTTCTCGCTCGTCGCCGTGGGCCGGCCGAAGCGGCCCTACCTGCGCGGCGCGGTGCTGGGGTTGCTTGCCGGCCTGGGCGCGGTGGTGCTGCCGCCGCACCTGGGGCTGGGAAAGGCGCCGTCGCGCGCACGCCCGTCCACCGCCTGGCTCACCGTGGCCTGGTACACGCTGGGGGGACTCGCCGCAGCGCGGGCGACGAAGCGGCTGCTCGCGCGGCGTGAAGCGGCGCTGCCCCTGGGCCGCGCGCCGCAGGGTTGACGAGTGAATCCCGCCCTGCCCTGGCACTTGCCGTCGGGCACGGGCGACGCAAGCCTTGAAGGCCCATGGCCACCGACTTCACCCGTCTGCCGCTGCGCGGCTTCCAGGATGCGTTGCATGTCGTCGTCGAGTCGCCTCGCGGTTCGACGGTGAAGCTCAAATACGAGCCGAAGCTCCAGGCCTTCACGCTGTCGCGTCCGCTGACGCGCGGCTTCCGCTACCCGTTTGACTGGGGCTTCATCCCCAGCACCCAGGGCCCGGACGGAGATCCGCTGGACGCGCTGGTGTTCTGGGACGTGCCCACGTGGCCCGGCGTCGTGCTGCCCTGCCGGCCGCTGGGCGTGCTGATGGTGGACCAGAAGAAGCGCGATGCTCAGAAAGGCGAGCGCGAGCGCAACGACCGCATCCTGCTCGTCCCGGTGAACGCCGCGCGCGCGGACGGCCTGACCTCCTACCAGAACCTGTCCCAGCGCGAGCGGGAGGAGCTGGAGCACTTCTTCCTCGCGGTGGTGCACTTCGCGGACAAGGACGCGCACATCCTCGGGTGGGAAGGCCCGGAGGCAGCCGAGCGCCTGGTGCAGCAGTACGCCCTGAAGGAGGACTGACGCGCCATGCCCCCTCCGACCCCCATCCGCGGCCTGGGCCCCGACAGCGAGCTGGGCGACGCCGCCCGCCGCATCCTCGCCGGACGCCTGGCCGACGCGCGCCACCCGGAGGACCAGCTTGGAGCCGAGCTGGACGAGGACGGCGTGCACGACATGCGCGTGGCCACCCGCCGCCTGCGCGCCGCGCTCCAGGTGTTCCAGGCCACCGGGAAGCTCGCCCGCGTGGAGGCGGACGTGAAGCGCCTCCAGGACGCGCTGGGCGCCGTGCGCGACCTGCACGTCCAGGACGCATGGATGGGCACCGCCGCGAAGGGGAAGAAGGACGCGGTGAAGGCCCTGGCCGGCCTGCGCAAGACGCACCTGTCCAGCCTGGGCGAGAAGGAGAAGACGCTGCGCGCGGAGCTGGAGCGCTGGACGGAGCGCACCGTGCCGCGCCTGTTGAAGCGCCTGGACACGCTGGAGGACCGCCACCGCTTCGCCGGCAAGCAGGTGCGAGGCCACCTGCGCCAGCGCCTGCGCCGCGTGGAGAAGCGCCTGGAGCGCTACGCGGACGCTCCCGACGCCACGTCCGCGCACGCCCTGCGCAAGGACTTGAAGAAGCTGCGCTACGAGCTGGAGATCTTCCAGCCCGCCTTCCGCCGCACCGTGGGCGCGCTGCTGGAGGTGCTCGTGCCCCTCCAGGACGGACTGGGCGAATTGCACGACGCGGACGTGCGGCTGGAGCTGTTCGAGCGCGCCGCCGCCGAGGCCCCGCCCGTGCAGCGCAAGGCCGCGCACAAGCTGCTGCCCCGCATCCGCGAGGAGCGCGCGGCGCGCTCCGCTGAAATCGCCCGCGAGGTGCAGCGCTGGCACGCGGAGGCCATCCCCAAGCGGCTGCGCAAGGCATTGACCTGACGCGCCGGGCCCGCCCGCTCCTTCAGTGGTGAGGGGAAGGACTGGAGCCGGAGGAGCTCTCGCGACGCGACCGCTCCTCCTGCTGACGCCGGGACTCCTCCGTGTTGGCGTTCGCGAGGGCGCGGATGAGGGCTCCGCCCGCCGCCGTCGCGCCACCGGACACCGCCGCCCCCGTGCCCTCCGCCGGCTTCGGCTCACACACGCAGCCGGCGGAGTTCATGATGATGACCACCGCGCCCAGCTTCATGTCGATCTGCTCGCAGAGCTGCCGGCACTCCGTCGCGCGCTCCATGGGCAGCGCGAACGCCGTGGCCCGCGTCGTCGTGCAGGCCGCGAGGGGGAACATCAGGGACAGGGACAAGGCCACCACCAGCGCTGCTCGGTTGGTTCTCATGGGGGCGGGCTCGTAGCACGCGCCTTTTCCGGACAGTCGGCCTCCTGCACCCCTGGTGTGGGCCCATGGGCGTCCCTATCTCCTCCCCACATCCTCAAGGGATGTGATCCCGGCGGCGTGCAGGTCGGAGGGCAGACAACCCTCCCTTCAGGGCACCCGGAAGAAGGTTCGGATCAGGGCTCTGTAAAAACTGCCGGTTTCCGCCCTAAGCATCGAAGCCTTTTCGCGCAACTCACCAGAATCATTGAGGTTGGCCGTCCGCTGGCATTGGCACCTGCATTGCTAAAGGTCTCCCCGTCGCAGCAAACGCGCGGAACACATCCCGCCCTCTTCCCCGAGAGACCCCCCATGCAGGCTTCCAACTCCTTCTCTTCTGCTGACTCGCTCTCCACGTACCTCTCGGAGATCAACCAGTACCCGCTGCTGAGCCCGCAGGAGGAGCAGGCGCTCTCCCGCAGCTTCCGCGCCGGCGACCTGTCCGCGGGCCACCACCTGGTGACGAGCAACCTGCGCTTCGTGGTGAAGGTGGCGTACGAGTACCGCTCCTACGGCCTGAAGATGTCCGACCTCATCCAGGAGGCGAACATCGGCCTGATGAAGGCCGTGCAGAAGTTCGACCCGGAGAAGGGCATCCGCCTCATCTCCTACGCGGTGTGGTGGATCCGCGCGTACATCCAGAACTACGTGCTGCGCAACTGGAGCCTGGTGAAGCTGGGCACGACGCAGGCGCAGCGCCGGCTGTTCTTCAGCCTGGCCCGCACCCGCCGCGAGCTGGAGAAGCTGGGCGCCGGCGACGGCCACATCGTCAACGCGGAGGAGATCGCCCGCAAGCTGAACGTGAAGCCCACCGAAGTGCGCGAGATGGAGCAGCGCATGGGCGGCAGGGATTTGTCCCTGGACGCGCCGGTCGGTGAGGACGGCGACGCCACGCACCTGGACTTCGTCGAGTCCGACGTCGCCTCCCACGGTGACGAGGTCGCGGACCGGCAGCAGGCGGGCATCACCCGCACGCTGGTGCAGCGCGCCCTGACGCGGCTGGACCCGCGCGAGCGCTTCATCATCGAGCAGCGCGTGATGAGCGACTCGGAGATGACCCTGAGCGAGCTGGGCGAGCACTTCGGCTTCTCCCGCGAGCGCGCCCGTCAGCTGGAGATCCGCGCCAAGGACAAGCTGAAGGCGGAGCTGGCGAACCTGATGGCCGAGGCCGGCCTGGACCAGGCGGAGCTCGCGGCGTAACGCGCGAGGCGTAGCACCTGCGACACGGCACGGCCCCGGACCCTCGCGTGGGAAGCGCGAAGGCACGGGGCCGTGGCATGTCCGGGCCCTGATTACCGCGCCTGGGGCTGCGGGGCCGCGCCGGGCGAGGACTCGCCGCTCTCCGGGGCGGCGGGCGCCGCGGGCTGGGCCTGAGACTGGGCCTCGATGCGCAGCGCCTGCGGCTCACCGCTGTTCGCGTCCGTGCGGTAGGAGGCTCGCACCTGCGCGCCCTCCTGGATGTCCGCCGCGCTCGCGTTGCGGCCGTCCACCTGCACCTGCGTGGAGGGGCTGATCTTCAGCCGCAGCTGCGGCTCACCGCGCTGGCTGAGCAGCACCTCCTGGTCGCTCGCACTCAGCACCTGCCCGGAGATCTGCTGCTCCGGCGCGGCCTGCGGCGACGCGACGGCCAGCGGCTGCTGCGGGGTACCGGCCGGCGGCTGGACGGGGGCGTTCTGGCCCACGACCTCGCGCTGCGGGGTGGTCAGGTTCTGCTGGACGCGGCGCTGGGCCTCCAGCGCGCTGGCCTGCGCCTGCTGGGCGACCGACTGGGCCTGCTGGGTGCTCGCCTGGGCCTGCTGCTGGGTGGCCTGCGCCTCCTGGGCCTCCTTCTGGGCCCGGGCCTGGGCCTCCTGGAGTTCCTGCTGCTTCCGCTGGAGGTCCTCCTGGGCGTTGGCGGCCTCGCGCTGCTGGGTGGACGCCTCCTTCTGGGCATCCCGAGCGCTGTCGAAGGCCTTCTCCGAGCGCTCCTGGGCCTGTTCCACTTCCTGGTTCGCCGAGACCCGGGTCGAGGTGGTGGAGGTCTCCTGGCGGGACTTGTCACCGTCCTGGCAGGCGGTGCCCACCACCAGTGCCGCGACTCCCGCTGTCAGCCATCCTGCGCGCGATTTCATGGGTTCTCCTGTCGAAGGGAAGACGCAGCAAAGATGGCGAGCGCCCGTGGGGAACCAAGCCAGGGAGACGTGAGCGGCTGGTGAGCGGCCTTCCGTACGGCAGGCCCTCACTTTGGGGCTACCGCGTCCGGAGGAATGGCGATAAGGGGCGCCCCCCCATGCGCGCCTGCGGACTCGACTTCGGAACCAGCAACACGGCCCTGGCCCTGCCGGATGGCACCGTGCTGCCCCTGCAGCCCCACACGCCGGAGCCGCGGCTGTTCCGCTCCGTGCTCTTCTTCGCGGAGGACGAAAAGGAGATCTTCGCGGGTGCGGATGCCATCAACAAATACCTGGAGGACAACAACGGGCGGTTCATCCAGTCCGTGAAGTCCTTCCTGCACAGCTCGTCCTTCCGGGCGACGCAGGTGAAGGGGCGCACGTTCACCATCGAGGACCTGGTCGCCATCCTGCTGCGCCGCGTGCGCGAGTCGGCCGGGGCGCACCTGGGCGAGCCGCCGGACGCGGTGGTGCTGGGCCGGCCCGCGGTGTTCACCCCGGATCCGGATGCGGACGCACTGGCGGAGAAGCGGCTGCGCAAGGCGGCGGAGCTGGCGGGCTTCACGCACGTGCAGTTCCTCATCGAGCCCATCGCGGCGGCGCTCGCGTACGAGGCGCGGCTGACGCGGGACGAGCTGGTGCTGGTGGCGGACTTCGGCGCCGGTACGACGGACCTGACGCTGATGAAGCTGGGGCCGTCACGCCGGGGGAACCTGGACCGCAGGCCGGACGTGGTGGGGTCCACGGGCGTGCGCATCGGAGGTGACCGGTTCGACGCGGAGATCATGCGGCACAAGCTGCTGCCGCGCTTCGGGGCGGGGTCCACCTACAAGGTGAAGGGCTTCAGCCACAAGCGGCTGCCCATTCCGCAGCACGTGCTGGCGAAGCTCTTGAACTGGCACGAGATGTCGTTCATCCGGGAGAAGTCCACGCAGGAGCTGCTGGAGGTGATGCTCGACACGAGCGACCGTCCGGCGGAGATTCAAGCGCTCTACGACCTGGTGATGGACAACCTGGGCTACCGGCTGTTCCGGTCCATTGAAGCGGCGAAGGTGCGCCTGTCGAGCCAGGACGTGGCGACCATCGACTTCGAGGAGGGGCGCATCCAACTGCACGAGCCCATCACGCGCGCGGAGTTCGACACGGCGAGCCGCACGTTGCTGGATGAACTGTCGCAGTGCACCGAGGGGCTGTTGGCGAAGCACCCGGAGGCCAGGGACATTGATGCCGTGTTCCTCACGGGTGGTTCTTCGCAGATTCCCGCCGTACGGGAGCTGTACGTGAAGCGCTTCGGTGAGGAGCGCGTGCGCACCGCGGATGCCTTCACCTCCGTGGCGGAGGGTCTGGGACGCGCGTCCGCGTGGCTTGCGGGGTGAGGCATGGGTGGGCCGACAGCTCGGCGCTGGCTCGCGGCGGGCGCAGCGCTGACACTGTCGAATCAGAGGGCTCGCACGATGCCCCCAAGCACAGAGCAACTGCTGGCCATTGCCCGTCGATATTGGCCTGCCTCGATGACAGCAGCGCTGGACAAAGCCAATCCCGAGTTCGTGCGCCGGTCCAAGCGCTGGGACGAGGCACTCCAGTACATCCCGCAGTGGCATGGGTTTCTTGCGGAGCTGGACTCATTGCTTCCAGGCTTCACCGTGGGAGATGGCACCGTGCCGTCAGAAGCATCCTTCCGCTGCGTCGCCTATCCCGCGAAGGGCGTTCCCATGCCGCCCATTCCCTGGGCCGTCGTGGGCTGCATGAGCATCCTGGCGCCCGTCTTCACCGTGTACGGCATCTCGTTCGAGTACGAGGGGCGCAAGCGGCGTGCAGCCCGGCTGCACCTGGACCCATTGCCTGAAGCCATGAGCGGGACGGCGCGACTCATTGCCCGGGAACTGGGAGCCCGCTTCGACGTCCAAGAGCTTCCCCAGGAAGTGGCGGCGGTCCCTGTACCGGTCACCGTGCAGTGGACGCAGCCGCCCCAGACCACCCTGTTCGATGCGCTCTTCGACAGCGAGCCCACCAGCGTCCCTTGAAGGGACACCGGGCCTCAGGGCCCCACGTCCACCGTGCGGATGGCCCAGTCCACGCCGCCTCGGCCGTCACGGGCCACCACCCAGAGGGTGATTCGCTCGGGGGCCTTGGACGTCTGGTAGGTCGTCGTCGGGTCGCCGGGCTTGCCGTCCACCGGCTCCAGCGAACGGAACGAGTTCACCTCGCCCTCCCCCGTCGCGAACCAGCTGTAGAAGACCTGCTCCGTATTCGTGCCGTCCGCCGTCGTGAAGGTCTCCGCGCTGCCCTCCGCGAGCACCGGCTTGAACGTCACCTCCGTGTCCAGCGGCAGCGGCCCCACCAGCGGCGCGTCGTTCCACAGCACGTCCTGCATCACCGGGTTCAGGTTGGGCGTCTGCGTGGAGCGCAACGTGATGCGCCTCACGCCCCGCTCCACCCCCTCCGGCGTCCCGCTGCCGTCCGTGGCCTCATACCCGACGAACAGCTGCAGCCCCGCCTCCAGCGCCGCTTGCACCGCCGGGTCGTTCAAGTCGAACCCGCCGCCCGTGCTGCCCGTCGCCACCTGGAACGACTCGATGAGCAACGCCTGCACCGCCGGGTCACTCAGGGACAGCACCCCGTCCGGCAGCGCCACGCCGCTCGGCCCCGGACAGCCCGTGTCCCCATAGGGGTTCACGTCCGGACGGCACAGCGCGTACGTCACCGTCACCGGCCGCGCGTCCGGCGTCACCGTCAGCGCGTTGAACGTCACCGGCGGCGGCAACGTGGACGCGTTGGGGTCCAACGCCAGCTCCGCGGGCTCCGCCTTGATGGCCAGCACGCGCACGCGGCGGATCTCACTCTGCAACTCGAAGTCGGGGCCACACGCGCTCAACACCAGCAGGGCGGCGGTCAGCAGGACGGGGGTGCGCATGGCGTCAGAAGCTCCCCTTGGCGCCGAGGATGGGCAGGATGGGCAGGCCCTTGAAGAACTCGCGCTGAGAGTAATTGTAGTTGTAGGCCACGCCTTCGACAGACTGGTTGTTGTAGGCGTTCGTCAGGTCCAGGTAGACGTTCAGGTTCCACGTGTCGAAGATGAAGTTCTTGTCCACGCGGATGTCCAGCTGGTTGAACGACGGCAGCCGCTGCGAATTGATGAGGCCGTAGTACGGGATGAACACGTCCGTCGCATCGTCGCGCTTCGCCCCCTGCACCGGCGTCGTCGGGTTGCCGGACGCGAAGCGGAACCGCGCGCCCACCTCCCAGCCCTTCGGCAGCTTGTAGCTGGCGATGGTCGTCAGCACGTGCGTCTGGTCGTTGTCGAACAGGCGCCAGCGCGCGTCCGGCGCGTCCTGACGCTCGCTGCGGCTGAGCGTGTACGACACCCAGCCGAACAGCCGGTCCGTCAGCGCCCTGCGCACCAACAATTCGAAGCCGTAGATGCGCCCCACGCCGCCGTTCTTCAGCACCTCCGGCACCGACTCGCCGTCGCGCTCGATGCGCGCGTTGGAGCGCACGATGAGGTCGCTGAGGTCGTTGTAGAAGACCTCGGTGCCCACGAACCACTCGGGCCGCGCCTGCCACTCCGCGCCCACGCTGTACTGGAGCGACCGCTTCGCCCCCAGGTCCGGGTTGCCGAACCCCGGGGACGGCTCATCCTGCACCGGCGGGCTGTGGTAGACGCCCGCGCCGCCCTTCAACGTCAGCGTCTCCGTGAGCGAGTAGCGCACCGCCAGCCGAGGGTTCACCGTGCGCTTCACCTCCTGCTGCTCGGTGAAGATGTAGCTCTCCGTGCGGAGACCCGGCACCACCAGCAGGTCCTTCACCGGCCGCCACCGCACCTCCGCCCAGGCGGACGGGTAGTACTGCGTGAAGGCCCCGTCGATGTTGATGAGGTCCTCGGCGACGAGCGGCGTGGGCGGCTCGCCCTCGCGCGGCGGCTGCTGGATGCTCGCGCGCACCTTCGCCAGGTTCGCCACCACGTCCAGGCCGCCCGCCACCGACACCGCGTCGTTGAACGCGTACTCAATCGTCGGCCGCAGGAAGAGGTCCGTGGACGCGATGCGCAGGCCGCGCTCGCCAATGGCGAAGTCCAACAGCGTGTTGCCGATGAGCGCGTGCGTGTCCAACGTCAGCTTGTCCGCGCGGTACTGGTGGCGCAGGCGCAGCTGGTTGAAGCCCGTCGTCACGTCCAGGCCGCCGTTGACGGACGGGTCGTTGTCCGCGGGCTGGTCCAACAGCAGCGCCAGCCGGTCGCGCGACGTGATGCCCTGCAGTGTGAAGGTGTGGCGCTTGTTCGGCTTCCACACCAGCTTCGCCTGCGCGTCGTAGTAGCGCGGCGCCACCTGGAGGCTGTCATCGTCGATGGGCGCCGCCCGGAGCACCACGTCGATGTACGAGCGCCGGCCGCCAATCGCGAAGCTCAGCGTGTCCGTGATGGGGCCCTCCACCACCGCGTTGGACTCCACCAGGTTGATGCCCACCGTGGCGTGCAGGCGGTCCGTGCGCGGCTCACGGCTGCGCACGTTGATGACGCCGCCGGTGATGTCGCCGTAGTACGCGGAGAAGTTGCCGGGCAGGTAGTCCACCGCCTCCAGCAGCTCCGAGTTGTACACGGAGGTGAGCCCGCCAAAGTGATACAGGATGGGGATGCGCAGGCCGTCCAGGAAGACGCCGGACTCCTGCGGACTGGTGCCACGGATGACCAGCGCGCCGCCGTTGAACGCGGGCCGCGCCACGCCCGGCAGGTTCTGCACCACCTTGAGCGTGTCACCCTGCGTGCCCGGGATGCGCTGCACCTCCGCCACCTGGATGGTGGTGCGCGTCACCTCCTTGCGCTCGCGGTCGCTGCGAACCACCGTCTCGTAGGCGCTGAAGATGCGCCGCTGCACATAGTACGTGGCCTGCGTCTCCTGCCCCTCCGCGATGGTCTCCTGCGTGCGGAAGCGGTCGTAACTGCCCATCACCACCACGACGGGGTGCGTGCCCACCGGGACGCCCCGGAAGGAGAAGCGGCCCTCGCCGTCCGTCACGGTGGAGCGGTCCAGCTCCGTCAGCACCACCTCCGCGCCCACGAGCGGCTTGCGCGTGCCGCGCTCCAGCGCCTTGCCGCTGAAGTTCACCGGGCCCTGCGGCTCGGCGACGCCGCCGTCGGTGGTGGCTTCGGGGGGCGCTTCCGGCGCGCGGAAGACGAACTGGTAGGCGTACTGGATGCGCACCGGCGCGGGGACGTTGTCCACCTCCGCGGGCTCGAACTGGAACTGCTTCACGGCGGCCACCGCGGCCTCGTCGAAGCCATTGCCGGCGGGCTGGGTGACCTCGACATTCGTGACGGCGCCCGTCTCCGAGATGTCGATGAACATCACCACCGTGCCCTCGATCTGCTGGGCGGCGGCGTCCGGCGGGTAGGCCGCTTCGACCTGGCGCAGGAGGGCGGGCGGCTTCGTCAGCACGCCCGTGGGGGTGCCGGCATCGCCAGCGGGTAGACCTGCGTCCGGGGCTTGAGCGGCAGCCCCGGTCGCAAGCAGTAGACAGACGACGCAAGCGAGCGTTTTCATGAAGGGTGCGCGGGTCTCCCGCGCAACCTCCTAGCGCCCTCCGAGTCCCGGCGCGAGCACGATTTCAATGCGCCGGTTCTGGCTCTTGTGCTCCGGGGTGTCGTTGGCGACGATGGGCTGATACTGCCCGTAGCCCGCCGCCGACAGCGACGTCGGATCCACGCCGGAATCCTGCAGCGAGCGCACCACCGCCATCGCGCGCGCCAGGCTCAGCTCCCAGTTGGTGGGGAACTGCCCGCCACCGGTGGGCACGTCGTCGGTGTGGCCCTCCACCCGGATGATGCGGCCGCGCACCGTCTTGAGCGCGTCCGCGATCTTCACGAGCGCCTCCTGGCCTTCCTTGCCCACGCGCGCGGAGCCGGACGCGAAGAGGATCTTGTCCTTCAGCTGCACGGTCATCCGGCCCTTCATCTCCGACAGCTCGATCTTCCCGTCGGAGATCTCCTGCTTGAGGCTCTGGGCCAGGCTCTCGTACTCGGCGCTCTTCTTCTCCAGCTCCTCCTTCGCCTGCGCGAGCTTCTTGGAGTTGCGCGCCAGCTCGTCGTTGAGCGCGGTCAGCTGCGCGTTCTTCTCCTCCAGGGCGCGGCGCTCCGCGGCGGCGCCGGTGAGGCGGCTCTCGGACGCGTTGAGGCGCGTCTCCAGCGCGGCCTTCTCCTGGTTCAGCGCCGCCTGCTGCTCCTCCAGCGCCTGGATCTTCGCCTCGGCGGCCGCACGGGCCGCCTTCTCGTCCGTGAGGTTCTTCGTCAGCCCTTCCGCCTCCAGGGCCTTCTCGTTGAACTTGCCCTGCGAGACGCAACCCGTGGACAGGGCAACCAGGGCAGCCAGAACCAGACGTGTCCGCATATGTACGCTTCCTCCTGACAAGATGTTGGCGGGTCCGAGCCTACCGCTCCCGCGCCATCATCCTAGGGGAAACGCGCATCTGTTTTGAGGCCCAACTTCCCAGCTGGGAGTGCTAGCGGGGGAAGATGGGGTGGGTGTTCAGCCAGGAGCTGAAGAGGGCATCCGCGAAAGGCTTGCCGGGGATGTGGACACCGCCGGTGGCGCCGCCGGAGACGTGGAGGCCCGAGTCCGGCAGGTAGGTGAGGACGAGGTCGTCCCCCTTGCGCACGTCCTGGAGCGACGAGAGGAGCTTCTCCAGTGACTGGTTGAGGGCGTCCTCGCGCATGGCCGGGTTCTGGCGCAGGCCTTCCCGGAAGCTGCCCACGAGCTGATCCCTGCTGATGGTGCGCAGGAAGCGGAAGTGCAGTCGTTTCAGGCTGTTGGACGACACGGCCTGCTGGAAGCAGGTGGGCTCCTCCTCCATGTAGAGGCTCCACACGTAGACATTGAAGAAGAGCTTCTTCTTCAGCTCCATGTGGGTGAGCGCGAGTGTGCGCCCCTCCACCTGGAGGGAATCCGGCATGTTGACCCCGCCCGCCTGTCCCGCGTGGGCGACACCGCCCACCAGCAGGAGCATCCCCAGCGCGAACCCTCGCGCCCCCTTTTTCCATGCCGTCCCCATCATCGCCTTCCCCTTCACCCTCTTCCGAGCCGCTGATCCCAACGGTGTGCACTGTCCTGGAAACGGCCACCGGGCGCGATCATTGGTTTGTGCACCATCTGACGGCAATCCGCGCTCTCTGGCAAGGCTGTTGGAGGTTCAAATGACTCCCCTGCTGGGGGAGCCGGGGCGGTGTGGCACGGAGCGTCAGAAAACGCGAGAGATGCGCTCACCCCGTTCGAGAGAACGGAACCGCACTCCGGGACGATTCGTCCGCGAGATGAGCGGACCGGAATCGGGGCTTCCAGCGTGGCAGGCCTGTGGATCGAGTTCCCTACCACGTCAGGGGTATGTCCTGGCTGATCTCCGTCATTGACACTGGCAGCCACCAACAAGCCGACGCGCTGCGGAGTCATGGTTGCAGCCCTCGGTTCGCGAGGCAGCAAGGAGAGCGTATGCCGAAGAAGAGTGGCGATGTGCACACCGTCCCGAATCCCGATGGAAGTGGATGGGTGAACAAGCAGAACGGAGAGACGGTCAGCAAGCACCGCACCAAGGAAGCCGCCGTCGACAAGGGGGCTGACATCGCCAAGTCCCAGCAGGGCGAGCATGCCATTCACAAGAAGAATGGTCAGATCGGGGAGAAGAACAGCTACGGCAACGATCCTCACCCGCCGAAGGACAAGCGCTAGTCCCCTGTCGGATGCAGGTGGCGCGAGCAGTGGAAATGAGCGCTACCTGCACCAGGAGTCTGCTCAGGGAGTCGAGCCCGAAGAGGACTCATCCAAGGTCCTGCCATCAGCCCGGAAGGTCACCTGGAACTCCAAGCCGGTCCCGGATCTCGACGTCAGCCGATAGGCCCTGTCCGGTGCATCCAGCCGCTCGATGCCCACGTAGGCGTCATAGGCAATGAATCTGGCGATGCGCCAGACTTCCGAAATGAAGTCAGGACTGTCGGGCCCCACGACAAGGATGGAGCCGTTCTCAATCCTCCGGCTCCAGCCTTCCCGGAGGACGTGCTCAAGCTCGGCGCAGACTCCCTGAACGGAGCCACCGTCCGAATCCCGAACCGTGCGCTTCACCGTCGCGGTGCGTGCCACCACGAAGCCACGCAGGCCCACGGACGGGTCCAGTTCGTACAGCGTGAGCTCACCCGCGAGGACCCTCTTCGTCCAGGAGGGGTCCAGCTCCATGTCGGCGCAATACTTCGCCGTCCCATTCATCCCCGCGCGCCATTCGCGGATGTCGAACAGCACGTTCTGCGTGACGAGGGGCGAGAGCCACCACTCCTCGGTGCCGTGGAACTCCACCCAGACGGTCTCCAGGGTGTGGAGGACCAGCTCCAACTGGAGGAGCTCCTTCTCCCGGTTCATCCGCACACCGGTGACTTCAGCGTCATGGACGGACACACCCAAGAACCCCATCGCATCCCCCATGCCTACGCGGCGGCAGCTGCAATGAGCAGGTCGATGTCCACCGGCTTGCGCAGGTAGGAGCGGGCCGCCAGCACTTCGCGGCGGCTGTCGAGCTGCGGGTCGGCGCTCATCACCACCACCGGGATGTGGGCGAAGCGCGCGTCGGCGCGCTGCTCGGCGCGGAACTGGAGGCCGTCCTTCACCGGCATCATCAGGTCCAGGAGGATGACGTCGGGGTAGGTCTTCATCGCCTCCAGCGCGGCGAGCGCCTGCGCCCCGTGCTCCGCGCACACCACCGTGTGGCCTTCCTCCTCGAGCACCTCGCGGATGGACTCACGGATGTAGAAGTCGTCTTCCACCACCAGGATGCAACGCTTCATGCCCGGCCCTCCAGCGCAGTGGCCTTGAGATGCGGCTGGGCATCCGAGGCGTCACGGGGCAGCACTACCACGAAGCTCGCGCCCCCTTGCGGCCCCTCCTCCACCGAAATCCTTCCGCCGTGTCCCACGACGATCTGCTTGGAGATGAAGAGCCCCAGGCCCAACCCTCCGGTGTTGCGTGAAGCAATGCCGCGATCAAAGCGGTCGAAGATGGTCTCGCGTTGCGCCTCGGGCACTCCGGGCCCGCGGTCGCACACCTCCAGGCGGACGAAGTCACCCTCCTCCGCCAGACGCACCTCGAGCGCGCTGCCCGGCGCGTACTTGAGCGCGTTGCAGACGAGGTTCGTCAGCACCTGCTCCAGCCGCTGCCCATCCCAGACCCCCACGAGCACGAACGGAACGTCCAGCCGCACCCGACAGCCCGCGTGCGCAATCTGTCCGGAGAGGCGCTCCACGATGTCCGAGGTGAGCTGGACGAAGTCCACCTCCTGGAAGGAGAGGTCGAGCGTGCCCGTCCGGATGCGCGCCACGTCGAGCAGGTCGTCGACGAGGCTGGTCAGCCGGTCCACCTGGATCAATGACACGCGCAGCGTCTTCGCCAGCCGCTCCGGGCTCGGGGCGCGGTTCTCCTCGGGCTTCACGCCCCGCTCCGCCAGCTGCAATTGCATCCGCAGGGACGTGATGGGGGTCTTCAGCTCGTGCGAGGCGATGGAGAGGAACTCGTCGCGCGAACCCAGCAGCATCTTCAACTCCTGCTCCGCCTGCTTGAGCCGCGAGATGTCCCGGAGCGTGAGGATGGTCCGCGACGGCTGCTGCCCGACGGCCGGCACGACGTCGGAGTCCATCACGAGGTGGAGGCGCCCGGCGGGCGAATGCCCCACCGCCTCCAGGTCGCGCACCGGCACGTCCAACGCGCGCTCCAGGTCGAGCGGGCTTCCGGCGTCATCGGTGAGGCGGAACGCCTGACCGTGCTCCGTGGCGTCGAGGGTGGAGGGGAACTGGCCGTCCGCGAGCTGATGCGCGGCGTGGTTCGCGAAGGTGAACTGGCGCGAGTCCGGGTCGACGAGCAGCGTGGGCGTCGGCAGGCGGTTGAGCACCGCCTCCAGCCACCGCTGCTGCTGCGACAGGTGCTTCGCGTGCTCCTCCTGCTCCGCCGCCCGCAGCCGCATGGCCGCCATGGTGAGCTGCGCCTGCACGCGGGCCATCAGCTCCCGGGCCGCGAACGGCTTCGTCAGGTAGTCGTCCGCGCCCAGCTCCAGCCCGCTCGCCGTGGCCTCTTCCCCCGCGCGCGCGGACAGCAGGATGACCGGCAGCGTGCGCAGGGACTCGTCCGCGCGCAGCCGCTGCAGCAGCTCGATGCCGTCCATCACCGGCATCATCACGTCCGACAGCACCAGGTCTGGCCGCGACTCCCGCGCCGACCGGAGCGCCTCCGCCCCATTGGGCACCGCCGTCACCCGGTAGCGCCGCTCGAGGAGCCGGCGGACGTAGTCGCGCATGTCGG
This sequence comes from Corallococcus sicarius, assembly GCF_003611735.1. Taxonomy (GTDB): domain Bacteria; phylum Myxococcota; class Myxococcia; order Myxococcales; family Myxococcaceae; genus Corallococcus; species Corallococcus sicarius. The sequence continues at coordinate 34,331 of NZ_RAWG01000037.1, forward strand.
CGTTGTCGTCGGCGAGCAGGATTCGCGGACGCGTCCCCTGCTCCGTCTCCGCCGCGGACGGCACAGGCACGGGCGCGGGCGACGCGCTGCTTCCGGGGTCCTCCTGCACGGGCCCGGGCGACACCAGCCAGCGGAGCGCCTCCTCGACGAACGCCTCCACACGGACCGGATGGGCCACGAGGCGCGGCGCTCCGCCAGGAACCGGCGCCTCCATCCAGTAGGCCTTTCCGAGCGGAACGCGGACGAAGAAGGTGGAGCCCTCGTCGACGACGCTGCGCACCTCCACCGAACCGCCGTGCAGCTTCGCGAGGTCGTGCACGAGCGCCAGGCCAATGCCGCTGCCCTCGTGGGTGCGCCCCTTCGCCTCCTGCACGCGGTGGAAGCGCTGGAACACGCGGCCGAGCTCTTCCTCCGGGATGCCGATGCCGGTGTCCCGCACCGACAGCACCGCGAAGCCGTCCTCGCGCTTCAGCGTGACGCGGATCTCCCCGGCGTGCGTGAACTTGAACGCGTTCGACACGAGGTTGAGGACGATCTTCTCCCACATCTCGCGGTCGACGAGCACCGGCTCCCCGAGCGGCTCCGCGTCCACCACGAGCCGCATGCCCGCGCGCTCCACGGCGGAGCGGAAGGCGCTCGCGACATCGCGGGTGAGCGCGGACAGGTCGGTGGGCTCCACCGTGGCCTGCGCGCGGCCGGCCTCGATGCGGGAGAAGTCGAGCAGCGCGTTCACCAGCTTGAGCAGCCGCAGCGCATTGCGGTGCACGACCTCCAGCTCGCCGCGCGCCGCTTGCGACAGCTCTCCGCGCAGGCCCGACAGCAGGTCCTCCACCGGCCCGAGCATCAGCGTGAGCGGCGTGCGGAACTCGTGGCTCACGTTGCTGAAGAAGGCCGTCTTCGCCTGGTCGATCTCCGAGAGCGCCTCGGCCCGGCGCCGCTCCGCTTCATACGCGCGCGCGTTGCCGAGCGCCGCGCTCACCGCCGCGCCCAGCATCTCCACGAAGGCCCGGTAGGAGTCGTCGAGCGGGAGCCGCTGGCTCGCTCCGATGACGAGGAACCCGAGCGGCGCGTCCACGCCCGCCGCGCGGACCGGCAGCACGAACGACGCTCCCAGGGGCTCCGGGTACGGGCCCGCGGACACCTGCCCGAAGCGGGCCGCCAGGTCCATCACGGGCTCCGCGCGTCCGCTGCGCACCGCGCGCGCGAGCGGCCAGGTCCCGGCTTCCGCGTCGGCCGTGAGGGGGAGGCAGCGGGGCGCGAGCGGCCCTCCCGCCGGGGTCCCGCACGTCCCCCGCAGCCGCGCCTCGGTCCCGCCGGGCGTCGTCACGTAGAGCAGCGCGAACGGCAAGTCGAAGTTGTACTGCTCCAGCGTCGCGAGGAGCAGGTCGCAGGCCTCGTCGAACACGAGCGTCTGCCCCGCGCGGTCGGCGATGTCTCGCAGCGCCCGCGTCCGCCGTTGGGAGAGCATCGTGGCGGTGGTCTCCGTCACGGGGTGGAAGAGCCCCACCACCTTGCCGGACTCATTGCGGATGGGGCTCAGGGAGAAGGTGAAGAACGTCTCCTCCGGGTAGCCGTTGCGCTCGAGGAACATCCGTTGGTTCTCGAGGTAGGACGTCTCGCCCGCGAGTGCGCGCTCGAAGGGCTCGCCGATGACGGGCCAGGCGGACGCCCAGGTGATGCGGTAGCTCTCCCCCATCGCGCGGGGGTGCACGGCGCCACACACCACGCGGTAGCCGGCGTTGTAGATCTGGTTGTGGCCGTCCCCCCAGATGATGTTGATGGGGAAGTTGGACGCGAGGCAGAGGCTGACGGTGGTGCGCAGGCTCTGCGGCCAGGATTCGATGGGGCCCAGCGGGGAGCCGGACCAGTCCAGCGACGCGATGAGCGTCGCCATCTCGCCCCCGCCCGCAAGCCATTCGAGCCTTCCCGGAAGCGTCCCCATCGCGGAGATATACGTACCCGGGTGCAGGTGAACAAGGCAGCCGAAGACGTCATGCGGACTTGAAGCGTCGAGCAGGAAACGGTCCCACTGGACCTGCATCCAGGGGGGCGAGCAGGCAGGCGGCGCAAGGCCCTTCCTCAAGCCGGTATCAGGGTCGCGCGATACCCAAGCGATCCGCGGCCTCATTCAGAACGGCGGAGAGACTCCTCGCCGCGGACTGAAGGTCCCGTGCGAATGCCTCCAGGTCGTCGATCCGGGCGCTACGGTTCCGATATTCGATGCGTACACCAGCACCCTCCCTGACGAGTCCGACTTCGTAGGGCTCGACTACGACATCCATCAACACCCGCGACTCATGTCGCAGCCGCTCCAGCCCTTCCTCAGCGTCGGAGCGCCTGATCAAACCAGGCCAGATTGAGAGGTACGCGTTCGGGCGCAAGGCCTTCCTTCGCATGCTCCGCCGGACTCGACTCCCCACACATCCATCTGGCCTCCACGTAGGCCTGATGACTCGCTCGTCTTGAACGCTTCTCGTCGGAGGCCACCCGTCTCAGAGCGGACAACGCTTCGGCGCGCGACTCCGGCGACTCCCGACCCATCCGCGCGACGGCGGAGACTGCTGCATCCAGGACCTCTTCGTCTTGCTCCGTCGCAAGGAGCCCAAGCAACCCGCGAAGAGCAGGAACGTAACCCCAGTGAATGGCCACGGAAAAGACGGCCTGGCGGCGTACGTCAGGATCTGGATGAGCGAACAAGGTGCTCGCCTTCTCCAGCAGTTCTCCCGCAGGCGCATCACCTGTCCTGCCACCCAGGGAGAACAAGGCGGAGAGGATGACGTCGGAATCGCCCGATTCCAACATCCGTACCCACTCCTGATCAGTCACGCTCCACCTCCCGAAGAGCATCAACACGGGGGCTGAGCAGCCAAAGCCTGGCCGAGTGAGGGACCTCAACGAGGATCCCCTCCCGCGCCAACTCCCGCAGGCAAAGCTCAAGCTCGCCCTCATCCTGCGCCGAGAAGGTCCTCCCACCGTAGTGGACTGTGGCGATTCCGATGGCCTCACAGAACTGACTCAACCTCCAAGCATCCACGGCCGAAGGACTTCGGAGCAGACCTACATGCGCATCGACGACACGTCCCGTCCTCTCACCAATGAACTGGACGCCTGCACCATGACGACCGTAACGCCAGCCCTCATCACCGACCACAAGGCGTCCGCGTTTCGGCACATCCGTCAGGAACTCCCAGTCTTGGACGTGTCGAAGGTTTGATCTCAAGGACGCAACGAGACTCGCCTGAAGGTCGGAGTATTGCCGAATGATTTCCTGCGCGTTCATGTGAGTCACTCCTACAGCCTATTCATACGCTCAAGTGCAGCGGCGTAGAACCCGACTGCCTCTCGGACAAGCTCGGCCAAGGTGGTCCCGTCCTTCCGGAAGTACGCTTCCCCCAGACGCCCTCCTGACAACACAACCGTGTATACGGAATCACCGGGACGGGCACCGTCGACCTTGATGACGACGCTGATGCCATCTCGCCCGATTGCCTCAAGCGCCGCCAGCAGCGGCGACAATCGGCTCCACTGCGAAACCGTTGCAGCAGACGGCTGAGCACTCTCCGGTAGAGACCGGACCAACGACTCATCATCCACGACCCACCTCCTTACCTGCCGCGTGCCGTGATGTCGCGGCTCGCAGTTGCAGTGCGTTCACCCCGTCCGTGGTTCCTGTCAACTCCCTATCGTCCCATCTTCGCTCCTACCGTGTTCGCGGAGCCCGGCCGTCGTAGGCTCCCTGCCCATGAGCGCTTCCGCCCCGTCCCAGGTCCACTTCCGCACCTGCAACCTCTGTGAAGCGATGTGCGGCGTTCGCATTGAAGTGGCGGACGGGCGCATCACGTCCATCAAGGGCGACGACGCGGATCCGTTCAGCCGGGGCCACATCTGCCCCAAGGCCGTGGCCCTTCGCGACCTCCATGAGGACCCGGACCGCCTGCGCCACCCCATGAAGCGCACCGCCTCCGGCTGGGAGCGCGTGTCGTGGGAGGACGCCTTCGACGACATCACCCGGCGCCTCCATGCGCTCCAGCAGGAGCACGGCCCCCACTCCGTGGGCGCCTTCCTGGGCAATCCCAACGTCCACAACATGGGCGCGATGATGTTCGGCGCGGGGCTGCTTCGCACGCTGCGCTCGCGCAACCTGTTCTCCGCCACCTCCGTCGACCAGCTCCCCCATCAGCTCGTGGCCCACCTCATGTTCGGCCACCAGCTCCTCATCCCCATCCCGGACATCGACCGCACCCGGTACATGCTCATCCTGGGCGCCAATCCGCTCGCGTCCAATGGCAGCCTGATGACCTCCCCGGATGTCCGCGCCCGCCTCCGCGCCATCCAGGAGCGCGGCGGCAAGGTCGTCGTCATCGACCCGCGCCGCACCGAGACCGCCCACATCGCCAACCAGCACGTCTTCGTGCGCCCCGGCACCGACGCGCTCGCCCTGCTCTCCCTGCTGCACGTCGTCCTCCAAGAAGACACCGGCGAAGACACCGGCGCCCAGCGCCTGGGCCGGCTCGCGGCGTTCGTGGACGGCCTGGACTCCGTCGTGTCACTCGTCCGCGACTTCCCTCCAGAGCGCACGGCGCCTCACACCGGCATCGCCCCGGAGGTGCTGCGCGGCATCGCCCGGGACTACCTCGCCGCGGAAGGCGCCGTCTGCTACGGCCGCGTCGGCGTGTCCACGCACCCCTTTGGCTCGCTCTGCCAATGGCTCATCAACACCCTCAACATCGTCACCGGCAACCTGGACCGCGAAGGTGGCGCCCTCTTCACCCAGCCCGCGTTCGACATCATCGGCGGGCCCCGCGCGCTGGGCGTCAGCCGTGGCAGCCACGGCCGCTGGAAGAGCCGCGTGCGCGGCCTCCCCGAGTTCTCCGGCGAGCTCCCCGTCGCCGCGCTCGCGGAGGAGATCCTCACCCCCGGTGACGGCCGCATCCGCGCCCTGCTCACCGTGGCCGGCAACCCCGTGCTGTCCACGCCCAATGGCACCCAGCTGGACACCGCCCTGGGCCAGCTGGACCTCATGGTCAGCGTGGATCCCTACCTCAACGAGACCACCCGGCACGCCCACTACATCCTGCCCCCGGCCTCCGTGCTGGAGCGCGGGCACTACGACCTCGTCTTCCACGTGCTCGCCGTGCGCAACACGGCCAAGTACTCACCGCCCGTGTTCACCGCCGGCCCGGAGTCGCGCCAGGATTGGGAGATCCTCCTGGAGCTCCAACACCGCCTGGAGACCCTGCGCGATGGCCGCACGGCCCGCGCCACCCTCCAGTACCAGGCCCTCAAGCGCCTGGGGCCGGAGCGCCTGCTCGACGTGGGCCTGCGCATGGGGCCGTATGGCTCGCGCTTCCACCCGCTCAAGAAGGACGGCCTGTCGCTCGCGAAGCTGCGCGCCGCGCCCCACGGCATCGACCTGGGCCCCCTGAAGCCCAGCCTGCCCGGCCGCCTGGGCAGCCGCTCCAAGCGCATCCAGCTGGCGCCGGAGCTGCTCGTCGCGGATGTGGCCCGGCTGCGCGCGGCGTTCCCCGACGACGCGGCGCCTCGCGACGGGGAGCTGCTGCTCATTGGCCGGCGGCACCTTCGCGACAACAACTCGTGGATGCACAACGTGCCGGGGCTCGTGAAGGGCCGCCCCCGCTGCACCCTCCTGATGCACCCGGAGGACGCCTCCCGCCTGGGCCTCACCGAAGGCAGCGACGCCTGCGTCCGCTCGCGCGTGGGCGAAATCACCGTGCCCGTGGCCATCACCGACGACGTGATGCCCGGCGTCGTCAGCCTTCCCCACGGCTACGGCCATCAGCGCCCGGGCATCCGCCTCCGGGTGGCCGGCGCGCACGCGGGCGCCAGCATCAACGACCTCACCGACGAACAGGCCCTGGACACCGTCAGCGGCAACGCCGCCTTCAGTGGCACACCGGTACGGGTACGGGCGGCGGCACCACCTGCGCCACCGTCACCTTCCGGGCCCGCCACACCAGCGGCGTGAGCGCCCCCACCAGCACGAACACCGCCTGCACCGCGTGGGCGAGCAGCGCGATGGACATCGCCTTCGCGGCGGACGTCCCCATCGCCCCCGCGGCCAGCGAGAACATCCCGTCCGTCACGCCCACCTGCCCCGGCACGAGCGACCCCATCGCGAGCGCCACCAGGTAGAGCCCTTGCGTGAAGAGCGCCTGCACCACCGTCGCGTCGATGCCCACCGCGTGCGCGAGCACCGCGTACTGCATCACCTGCAACACGCGGCTGACCAGGAACGCCAGCATCGGCCGCCAGGGACACAGCCCTCCGGCACACACCGACGCCTGGAACACCTCCGCGTGCGCGCCCCACTTCGCGCACCGGCGCTGCATCCACGCGCCCAGCCGCTTCGCGCGCAGCCCCGCCCGCATGCCCAGCGACGCCAGCAGCAGCACGAAGCCGTGCACCAGCATCCCCACCGTGAACGCGGACCAGCCCGTCATGAGATAGGACGCCACCGCGCACGGAAAGGAGATGAGCCCTCCTGCGCCGAGCGACGCCGCCTGGGACGTGGCCGCCGCCGCCGTCGCCGACGCGCCTCCCGTGTAGGGCGTGAGCAGCGTCGCCTTCGTCGCCTCCGCGGCGGTGCGGCCCGCGGGCGCCATGCTCGACACCGCCGTGCCGATGAGCTGCGCCCGCACCAGCACCCCCAGGGGCACCTGCCCCGCGCGGGCGCCATAGGACAGCCGCGTCGCCGTCGCGTCGCAGGTCTGCCGTCCCATCTCGAGGAGCACCACCCAGGGCAACAGGGGCAGCGCGGTCAGGAGCGTGGCCTTCAGCTCACCGGCGCCCGCCTTGTGCACCATCGCCGTCAGCATGCCCAGGCCGCCCAGTGCGAAGACGGGCTTGAGCACCGTGAGCAGCCTGCGCCTCCAGACGCCCGGTTCGGTTGTCTGCCCTCCGGATACGCCGGCCATCGGCCCGGCCAGGGCCGCCTCGTGGTGCACGTTGCTCACACCCGCCCTCCTCGCCCATCCCACGCGCCCCACCCGAGGGGTCCATTCCTCAAGCTGTGCAGCCCCCTGCGTCGTGGCGAGGGCCGACTGTCGACGACCGCCAGCCTCCTTGGACTCACGTTCGCGTGTGGACAGACGTGCCCGCCATCCGGGCCAGGAGGAGGGCCGGGGCGGATCATCCGCGCACCGCCCGTGAGCCTGTTCTGCACGCTCGGCAGCAGGACCGAAGGCGGTTAGGGTGGCGCCGCCTTCGGGCACGCCTTCACGCGGGAGCATGCAATGAAAGCAGTGCGCTTCTCGGCCTTCGGTCCTCCCTCGGATGTGGTCCAGGTGGTGGAGGACACTCCGGCGCCGCTCCAGCCCGGCGAGGCCCGCCTCGCGGTGCTCGCCACGCCCATCAACCCCTCCGACCTGCTCACCCTCTCCGGCGAGTACGGCGTGCTGCCCAAGCTGCCCGCCACCCCGGGCAACGAGGGCGTGGGCCGCGTGGTGGAAGTTTCCGGCTCCGACGCAGTGGCCCCCGGCGACCTCGTGTTCCTGCCGCTGGGCGCGGGCACCTGGCGCACCCACCTCGCCGCGCCGGCCGCGCAGCTGTTGCCCGTGCCGCCGGGGTTGGACCTGCTCCAGGCGAGCATGCTGATGGTCAACCCGCCCACCGCGTACCTGATGCTGCGTCAGTTCGTGACGCTCCAGCCCGGGGAGTGGGTGATGCAGAACGCGGCCAACTCCGCCGTGGGCCGCTACCTCATCACCCTGGCGCAGGTGATGGGCCTGAAGACAATCAACGTGGTGCGCCGCCAGGAATTGGCGGACGAGCTCAAGGCCCAGGGCGCGGACGTGGTGCTGCTGGACACCGACGAGTTGCCCAAGCAGGTGCGCGAGGCGACGGGCGGCGCGAAGGTGCGGCTGGGCATCGACGCGGTGGGTGGGGATTCGTCACGGCGGCTGGGGGACTGTCTGGCCACCGGCGGCGTGCTCGTGAACTACGGCGCGATGAGCGGCAAGGGCCCCAAGCTGTCCGCCGCGGCCTCCATCTTCAAGGACGTCACCCTGCGCGGCTTCTGGCTGATGCGCTGGATGCGCCACGCCCCGCGCGAGGAGCAGAACGCCACCTTCGCGAGGCTCGCGGAGCTGATGTCCGTGGGCACGCTCCAGGCGCCCGTGGACGGCACCTTCCCGCTGGAGCGCATCCATGACGCCGTCGCGCGCGCCCAGGAGCCGGGCCGCAACGGGAAGATCATCCTCACGCCCAACCCCGTGGCCTGACGCACCCCACGGCCCACATCCCCACGGTTCAAGGAGCAACGACCATGAAGCGAGTCGAAGGCAAGGTGGCACTGGTGACCGGCGGCGCGGGCGGCCTGGGCGCCGCGTCCGCGCGGATGCTCGCGCGCGAGGGCGCGAAGGTGGTGGTGACCGACCGGCGCGAGGCGGAAGGACGCGCGGTGGCACAGGAGCTGGGAGACGCGGGGCTGTTCGTCGCGCTGGACGTCACCCAGGAGGCGCAGTGGGAGAACGCGATGGCGCGCACCCTGGAGAAGTTCGGGCGGCTGGACGTGCTCGTGAACAACGCGGGCATGGGCATCGTGAAGGACGTGGAGGAGATGAGCCTGGACGAGTGGAAGCTCGTGCACGCGGTCAACCTGGACGGCGTCTTCCTGGGCTGCAAGCACGGCATCCGCGCCATGAAGCAGTCCGGCGCGAAGGGCTCCATCATCAACATCTCCTCCATCGCCGGCATCGTGGGCGTGGGGCAGTTCCCCGCGTACAGCTCCAGCAAGGGCGGCGTGCGCCTGTTGTCCAAGTCCGTGGCGCTGCACTGCGCGGCCAAGGGCTACGGCATCCGGTGCAACTCCGTGCACCCGGGCTACGTGGAGACCGCCATGGTGGAGGCGCTGACCCAGGCCGGAGGCCAGGCGGAGAAGACGCGCGCGCGCATGCTCAAGGGCATCCCCATGGGCCAGTTCGGTGAGCCGGACGACGTGGCGAACGCGGTGGTCTACCTCGCGTCGGATGAGTCCAAGCTGATGACCGGCGCCGAGATGATCCTCGACGGCGGCGCCACCGCGCAGTAGCTCACGCCCAGCGCGCGCCCAGCAGCTCCGCGAAGCGCATGGCCAGCTCCATCCGGCCCACCATCGCCTGCCCCCACGCATTCGCCTGCGTGGCCCATGTGGCGGGCGTCAGTCCCAGGGCCTGGAAGAGCTGGAGCACGTCCGCGCCCCCCTGCATCGCCTTGAGCAGGCGGGCATAGTCCAGGAGCGTGGGCAACGCTGTTCCAGGGAAGAGCACCTCGCGGTCCACGGGACGCGAGGGCACCTGGGGCAGCACGTCCGTCAGCAGGCGCAAGGCCTCCACCCGGGCTCGGACGTCCTGCTGTTCGCGCTCGAGGGCCTGGGCGGCCTGGAGCGCTTCGGCGGCACGGCGGGCGTCCTCGGCCTGGCGCTCCTGGTCGCGGCGGCGGGACTCGGCCACGCGGCGTTCAATCTCACGCTCGCGCGCGTGCTCCGCGTCCGCCTGGAGCCGGGCCCTTCGCTCGCGCATCATCCGCAGCGCGTCGTGCGTGTCGTCCAGGAAGTCGCGGTGGATGTTGGACTCCTCCGGCGGGGACGGCGTGGTGCGCACGCGCTGTTCGAACGAGGGAAGGCGCGACTCGAAGTGCTCCAGCTCCGCGAGGAAGCGCGGGTCCCCGGACTCCACCGCATTGAGCAGCGCCCAGGCCCCCTTCGACACGGAGAGGGACGCGGTGCGCGGGCGCGTGCCCACGGCCTCTTCCGCTGCGTCCCAGAGGGCTCGCAGCCTCCGGGGCAGGACGTCCAGCGGTGCGTCCGCCAGCAGGTGCTGGGCCTGCGGGTAGAGCCCTTGCGGATCCACGCGCCACCACGTCTGGAAGCACACGAGCGCGTCGGGCTCCGCCTCGCGTTGCTTCTCCCACAGGGCGTCGCGCCAGGGCGCGAAGGCGGTGAGCAGGGCGCCTCGCTCGGAGGGATGGGATTGGAAGCGCTGCCAGACGGCGTCGCGCAAGGTTTCGCGGCCGGAGTACGGGCCCCACTGGCGCGCCACCCGGGACAGCGGCGCCACCAGGAGGTGCTGCGCCGGTCCCTCCCAGACCGCCATCAGCAGCCGGGCCGCGTGGCCGGAGTCGGAGCCGACAAGCCCCGCCTGCTCCCGCCGCGCGGGGAACATCAACAGCGCTTCCAGCAGGGCCTCGCCGCTGTCCGGCGCGCGAGCCCAGGCGTTCAACAGTTGCTGTTCGTCCACGCCCGCGTGGTGGAGGAAGCGCACGAACGCGAAGTCCCTGAAGCACGCGATGCGGTCCTTCGCCGCCGCCCGTTCGAGCGCATGCACCGTCTCCTCCAGGAAGCACCACATCGCCTCCGTGTCCTCCTCTTCCGGCTCGACGCCCTCGGTGGGGGTGGCGGCCCAGGCGAAGAAGTCCAGCGCGGTCTCCGCGGGCAGGTCGCGCAGCACCGCGCGTGCCCAGCGGGCCCAGCGCTGGCGGTCCTCATGTCCCCACGCGAGGAAGGGGTGCCGCTTCGCGAAGGGCAGGAGCTGATCCGCGAGCGCACCCGGCGTGTGCACGGACACGGTGAGCAGCGCTTCCAGGGCGCCTTCGGGCGGGGGCGAGGGAAGGTCGCGCAGCACCTCCTTCACGAAGCGCGCGTCCCCGTCCTTCTTCAGCCGGTCGAAGAGGCGGCGTGAGCCCCAGCCGCTCAGCGTGCGCCGGGCGAAGGTGACGGTGCGCGCGTCGGGTGAGTCCAACGCCTGCGCCACCTCCACCGCGTCTTCCAGGCACAGCGCGCACTCGAAGCGCACGTCCGCGTCAATGCCATACAGGCCCCGGTGCAGCGCGGCCGATATCGCCTCGGTGGGCTTTTGCCCCGTCACCCGCGCCCAGGCCACCGCGGCGCGCGAGCCCACTTCGGGCACATCCAGCACACCCAGGGCCAGCACGCGGATCCGCTCGCGCTCCTCCGGGCTCAGCCGGAGGGAGGACACGGTGTGCCAGCGCGTCAGGGCCAGCATCGCCTCCACCGCCATGCGTCCGTCCTCGTGCAGCAGGGAGCGCACCGTGAAGCGGGCCTCGTTCGACGCCGTGCCTTCGTGGACCCACGCGAGCGCCGCCAACCGTCGCAGGTCCAGGTCCGGCGCCTTGTTCGCCAGGTACTCCAGGGAGTCGGGCAGGGGGCTGAAGGGCGCGAGCCGCGCGGCCAGGAAGTCCTCGTCTCCGGGCAGCAGCGCCGCCCAGGTGTCTTCCAGGTCGCGTGCGAACCCGCGCTGCAACAGCCGCGATTCAACGCGCCGCGCGTCCTCGATGAGGCGCAGCGCCGTGCCCCATTGGCTTGCGTAGCGCGACACGAGGACCTCCACCTGGGCGGGCTCCAGCGCGGCGGTGCGGGCCGCCAGGGCGAAGCGGTCCACCCCGGACTTCAGCAGCGCCCTCGCGGCGCCGTACCTCTCCGGCGCGATGGCGCCACAGAGGCAGTGCGGACAGGCGACGTCGGACGGGATGAAGCGGGTACACGCGGGGCAGCGCACCTCCGCGCCCCGGCGCACGCCGCTGTCGAGCGGAGCGGACATGTGCCTGTGTCTACTCCGGCTGGCGCCTCCGTGCATCGGAGGCGTCCCCGGAGTGGATGCCGAGCATCGCCCTGTTCCGTGCCCGTCGCGGACAAGCTCGGAAGCGGCGCTGGAAGTCTGGATCCATCGCCGTGGAGAACGCCGGGCTCAGCACCTTGAGCGCCACCATCCGCTCCAGCGGGCACCTGGACGCAAACCGTCGCATGCACCCGTCACGGCGGGGTGCCGGCGGCGTCACACCCGAGCCAACCTGACGCAACACCTGCCACGCCCGCGCTCCACCCCGCGCCCGTCACCCGTCCGTCAACCACTCCTCACCAGAAGGTGACCGCCGTCCCACGCGGGGCATGGACAATCCAGACATCCATCTTTCCTGGAGGAGCCTGGATGCGTCTGGACCGCCGTCACTTCCTTCGTCTCTCCGCGCTGGGCGGTGGAGCGCTCGCCCTGGGGCCCGGCTTCTGGCGCGACGCCTACGCCGCCCCCGCGCAGCCCGGCCCCAGCCCTTACGGAGCCATGTCGGGCACGGCGGACGCCAACGGGGTGCGGCTGCCCGCGGGCTTCGCGTCCCGCATCATCGCGCGCTCGGGCAACAGGGTGGCGTCCACGGGCTACACGTGGCACGCGGCGCCGGACGGCGGGGCCTGCTTCACCACCGGCGAAGGCGGCTGGGTGTACGTGTCCAACAGCGAGCTGGCCTCGGGAGGGGGGGCGAGCGCGCTGCGCTTCGA
>NZ_RAWG01000380.1 GCF_003611735.1 Corallococcus sicarius
GACTAGTCGTCGGCAGCGTCAGATGGGTATAAGAGACAGCGGCGGGGCGGGAGGCTGGGCCTGGGGCGCGGCAGCGAGGAGGAGGACGAGGAGGGCGCTGGAGGTGGCCATACTCAGGAGCGGCAGGACTTTCCGGGATGCGTGTGGCAAACACACCTGCCGGCCCCTACGCGCGGTCAAGATGTAATTGACAACCGTTGTTGAATGCAATCATCTCTTACGCCCATGACCCTCGCAGAGCAAGTGGCATCCACGCGACGCGCCGTGGTCCGACTCCTGACCCTGAAGGTTGGAGAGCAAACGGACCGGCCGTTGATGCAGCTGCTCGTGCTGAAGTACGTCGGCCTGCTGGGCATCCACAGCCAGGCGCTCATCGCGGAGCGGCTGCTCATCGACGCGCCGGCCGTGAGCCGGCTGGTGGACCGCCTGGAGGAGGATGGGTTGTTGGAGCGCCACGCGGGGGAGAACCGCCGCTGCGTGCGCCTCCACATGACGGACGCGGGCCGCACGGAGCTCCAGGCCCTGGTGTCCGCCGCCGAGTGGGTGGACACGGAGGCCAAGTCACACCTGTCGCCCGACGAGTTCACGGAGCTGTTGCGCCTGCTGGACAAGCTCCAGGCGGGGCTGCTCCAGGGGCTGGGCACGCCCTCTCCGGGGGACGCTGGGCCCCGCAAGGACGACCACGGGTGACGACAGGTCGGCAGGGGCTTTTGGGGCCCACTGCCGCCCGCCGTCACCCGCGTTGCTTCCGGGGGGAAGTCCGCCGCCGCCCTAGCGGTAGCGTGGAATGTTGCGCGAGACGTGCAGGGCCCAGGCTTCCGCCGAGTCCAGCTCCGCGCGCGCACTGGCAAAGCGGTCCAGGCTCTCGTCGCTGCCGTCGTTGGCGAAGATGGCGTCGTGCAGCTCCTTCTGCGCCCGCGTCAGCCGGAGGCTGGTCTGGAGCCACAGCCGCGCGGCCATGCGCGGCGTGATGACCACCTTCGCCGGGTCCCAGCTCTCCAGGGCCGAAAAGTCAGCGGAAGACAGCTCCTCGTATCCAGCGGCCTGCTCGGTTTGTGCGTTCATGCCCGGATGTTCGCCACGGTCTCCAGGCAGGGCATCCGGGCCGACTGGGCAGGCGACCGGCCACTGGTGAGCACTCGCCGACAGTTCCATCATCCCCGGGGGTGCTGACATTTCCTGATTTGCTGGGAAACTACCTTCACTGGGGGTGTAGTAATGCCGTCCAGACTGCACTTGTAGGGGGAATGGGCGTCCTGCTTCTAGAATCGTCCACTCCAACCGTGCCGTGAGAGGGATTCCCTGGATCTGAACACCCTGAACAAGCTGCTCACCGTCGGCGTCCAGAACGGGGCTTCGGACATCCACTTCCGCCCTGGGGACCCGCCCATCTACCGGGTGAATGGCGTCCTGCGGCCGTTGAAGATGGAAAAGCTGCAAGCGGATCACACGAAGCAGGTGGCGATGCACGTGATGAATGATCCGTTGATGAAGGCGCAGGTGGACAGCGTGCAGGAGTGCGACTCGTCCTACAGCCTGCCGGGGGTGGCGCGCTTCCGGGTGAACATCTACCGGCAGCGGGGCTCGCTGGCGTGCATCCTGCGCATCATCCCGGATGAGATTCCCAGCATCGACGGCATGGGGCTGCCGCAGGTGCTGAAGACCATCGCCGGCAACGAGCGCGGGCTGGTGCTGGTGACGGGGGCGACGGGGTCCGGCAAGAGTTCCACGCTGGCGTCGATGATCAACCACATCAACCACACGGAGAGCCTGCACATCCTCACCATCGAGGACCCCATCGAGTTCATCTACCGCAACGTGAAGTCCTCCATCTCCCAGCGGGAGATTGGCCCGGACACGCAGAACTTCGCCATCGCGCTGCGAGCCGCGCTGCGTCAGGACCCGGACGTCATCCTGGTGGGCGAGATGCGCGACACGGAGACCATCGACATCGCGCTGAAGGCGGCGGAGACGGGGCACCTGGTGCTGTCCACGGTGCACACCACGGACGCGTCGCGCACCATCAACCGCCTGGTGTCGGTGTTCCCGGCGGAGGAGCAGACCATGGTGCGCATGCGCCTGGCGGACTGCCTCAAGGCGACCATCTCCCAGCGCCTGCTGCCGCGCGCCACCGGCAAGGGGCGCACGGTGGCGCTGGAGATCATGGTGCAGACGAAGACGGTGGAGCAGTACATCCGCGACGACCGCGCCAGCGAACTGAAGGACGTCATCGAGAAGGGCCGCGACATGTTCGGCATGCAGTCCTTCGATCAGCACCTGACGCAGCTGTACCGCGCCGGGGACATCACGCTGGAGACCGCCCAGAGCGCGGCCTCCAACCCGGCGGACTTCCAGCGCGCGCTGGAATTCGACTGACGCACGCGCGCCGGAAGCGGGACGCTGGAACCGGGGTCAGGCCTTCTTCGCGGACGGCTTGTTGATGTTCGCGAAGAAGTCGTTGCCCTTGTCGTCCACGATGATGAAGGCCGGGAAGTCGACCACGTCGATCTTCCACACGGCCTCCATGCCCAGCTCCTCGTACTCCAGCACCTCCACCTTCTTGATGCAGTCCTGCGCGAGCCGCGCCGCGGGCCCGCCGATGGAGCCCAGGTAGAAGCCGCCGTGCTTCTTGCACGCCTCGGTGACGGCCGGGGAGCGGTTGCCCTTGGCGAGCATCACGAAGCTGCCGCCCTCCGCCTGGAATTGATCCACGTACGCGTCCATGCGGCCCGCGGTGGTGGGGCCGAAGGAGCCGGACGCGTAGCCCTCCGGCGTCTTCGCCGGGCCCGCGTAGTAGACCATGTGGTCCTTGAGGTACTGGGGCATGCCTTCGCCCTTGTCCAGGCGCTCCTTGATCTTCGCGTGCGCGATGTCGCGCGCCACCACCAGCGAGCCCGACAGCGACAGGCGCGTCTTGATGGGGTAGCGCGACAGCTCCGCGCGCAGGTCGCTCATGGGGCGGTTCAGGTCCAGCTTCACCACGTCGCCGGACAGGTCCGTGTCCTTCGCCTCCGGCAGGTACTTCGCGGGGTCCGCCTCCAGGGCCTCCAGGAAGACGCCGTCGCGCGTAATCTTGCCCAGGGCCTGCCGGTCCGCGGAGCACGACACGGCGATGGCCACCGGGCAGGACGCGCCGTGGCGCGGCAGGCGGATGACGCGCACGTCGTGGCAGAAGTACTTGCCGCCGAACTGCGCGCCAATGCCGGTGCGCTGGGTGAGCTTCAGCACCTCCTGCTCCAGCGCCACGTCGCGGAAGCCGCGGCCCAGCGCGTTGCCCTCGGTGGGCAGCGAGTCCAGGTAGCGCGCGGAGGCGTACTTGGCCGTCTTCAGCGCGAACTCCGCGGACGTGCCGCCCACCACGATGGCCAGGTGGTAGGGCGGGCACGCGGCGGTGCCCAGCGAGCGGATCTTCGTCTCCAGGAAGGTGAGCAGGCTCTGCGGGTTGAGGACCGCCTTGGTCTCCTGGAAGAGGTAGCTCTTGTTCGCGGAGCCGCCGCCCTTGGCCATGAAGAGGAACTTGTAGGCGTCGCCGTCGGTCGCGTAGAGCTCGATCTGCGCGGGCAGGTTGTTGCCCGTGTTGACCTCCCGGTACATGTCCAGCGGCGCCATCTGCGAGTAGCGCAGGTTGGACGTGAGGTACGTGTCGAACACGCCCTTGGAGATGGCCGCCTCGTCGCCGCCCCGGGTGAGGACGTACTGGCCCTTCTTGCCCATCACGATGGCGGTGCCGGTGTCCTGGCAGGAGGGCAGCACGCCGCCCGCGGCGATGTTCGCGTTCTTCAGCAGCTCCAGCGCCACGAACTTGTCGTTGGGTGACGCCTCCGGGTCCTGGAGGATGTTGGAGAGCTGCTGCAGGTGCCCGGGGCGCAGCAGGTGCGAGATGTCCCGCATGGCCTCGCGCGTGAGCAGCGTGAGCGCCTCCGGCTCCACCTGGAGGAAGCTGCGCCCGCCCGCCTCGAACGTGGAGACGTGCTCCTTCGTGAGCAGCCGGTAGGGCGTCTCGTCCTTGCCGAGCGGCAGCATGTCCTGGAACTGGAAGTCACTCATCGCGATGGGTCTCCGAGAAGGCAGGGGGCACCGGCGGACTCTACCGAGACGCCGCGCGGGGCGGCACCACGTAGAGGTACACCGGCGTGCGGTACAGGTCGCCCAGCCTCACGGTGCGCGTGGGCGTCCAGCCCCGGAGCGCGAAGGTGTGGCTGAGGATGCGCGCGCCTTCGGGCAGCTCCGCCTCGAAGCGGGGCGCCAGGCGGGCCATGGCCCCGGGAAACAGGTAGCAGACGACGCAGGTTGCGTCCTGGAAGGACGCGGAGAAGAGGTCCTCGGGACGCAGCTCCAGGTTCGCGCGCGGTGAGAGCCGCTGGCGCAGCCGCATGAACTGGAACGGCAACCAGGACAGCTCGTAGGCGATGACGCGGGCCTGGGGGCAGTGGTCCGCGAGCGCGAAGGCCAGGTGGCCCCAGCCCGCGCCCAGCTCCAGCACGGTGCCGGTGGTATCGGGCGGGAGCAGGGCCAAGAGCTCGCGCCGCACCCGCGCCGGGGTGGGCATGGGCGAGATGCCGGTGCGCAGCGTGGAGACGACGATGGAGAGCGCCCCCGCCAGCAGCAGGGCCCAGAGCAGCAGGAAGAGGAGGGTGCCCGTCGTGCTCACCGGACCCGCATCATCGCGCGGGGAGGCGCTTCGCGGGGGCCTACTTGCGCAGGTTGCCCGCGTCCGCGTGGAGCGCACGCACGGACGGAGGCGACACCCGGACGGGGGCGGGTTCGGCGCCCGCGAACAGGGTCCGGCCCACCATGAAGCAGAAGACCACGCCCACGGAGAGTGCCATCACGTTCCAGTAGTACGCCATGGGGCCTGACCCAAAGCATGGAACGTGCCGAGCGCCGGACAAGGGCCGCCGCTCGGAAGGGCCGGCCGGAGCGCCCCGGTTGTAACCCCTGACGCTACAAGCGGTGGGTACGGCGTGGCCCCGGGGGCAACACCCCGGGCGCCCGTTTCCCCATCTTCGGAGGACCCACGATTTCACCCGGAGTCGCCGGTCGCCGAGCCCGCTTCAGCCGGAGGGGGCAGGGTCGGTGGGTGCGGGCGTGGGTTCGGGCGGCGGTCGGCGGTACGCGGCGGACTCCAGCCGGTCCACCTGGCGCAGCTCCGGGAAGAGCCAGGCCCAGAGGACCACCACGACGAGCGTGCCCACGGCGCCCACCACCACGGCGTTCACGGCGCCCACGCCCTCCGCGAACGAGCCCGCGCGGAACTCGCCCAGCTCGTTGGAGGCGCCAATGCACATCATGTTCACCGCGCCCACCCGGCCGCGCATGTCGTCCGGCGTGGAGACCAGCTCCAGCGTGTGGCGCACCACCACGCTCACCATGTCCGCCGCCCCGGCGATGGCGAGCGCCGCGAGCGACAGGGGCAGGGACGTGCTCACGCCGAACACGAGCGTGGCCGCGCCGAACACCGCCACCGCAGCGAACATCTTCCACCCGGCATGTCCCCCCAGCGGCCGGAACGCGAGCAGCACCGCCACCACCGCGGCGCCCACGGCCGGAGCGCTGCGCAAGAGGCCCAGCCCCAACGGACCGGTGTGCAGCACGTCGCGCGCGTAGATGGGCAGCAGCGCCACCGCGCCGCCCAGGAGGACGGCGAAGAGGTCCAACGTGAGGCTGCCCAGCAGGAGCCGCTTGCCGCGCACGAACTTGAGCCCCGCGACGAGCGTCGCCAGCGACATCGGCTCGCGCGACGCGCTGCCCGTGCGCACGTGGAGCGAGAGGATCCACACCACCGTGAGCGCGCACAGCGACGCGGACGCGATGTAGACGCCCTTGCCGCCCAGCCACCCGTAGAGCAGGCCGCCCACGGCGGGGCCAGCGATGGTGGCCACATTCCACGTGGTGGAGTTCACCGCCACCGCGCGCGTCAGCTCCTCGGGCGGCACCAGGTACGGCGTGAGCGCGGAGCCCGCGGGCCCGTAGAAGGCGCGCGCGGTGCCGAACAGCACCAGCACCCCGTAGACGAACCGCACGTCGGTGACGTGGCCCAGCGTGAAGACCAGCAGCAGCAGGCTGCACACCAGCATCACGCCCTGGCAGAGGGCCAGGATGCGGCGGCGATCAAAGCGGTCCGCCACCTGTCCACCCAGGAGGCTGAAGGCGAGGAAGGGGAGGAACTGCGCAAGGCCCGTGTAGCCCAGCGCGAGCGCGCTCCCGGTCAGCTCGTACACCTGCCAGCCAATCGCGACGGACTCAATCTGCGCCGCGAGCACCGCGCACAGGCGGGCGACCTGGTACAGCCGGAAGTCACGGTGACGGAAGACGGACGTGGCGAGGACGGACTCGGGAGCCATGCTGGGCCTGCGCTGTAACGCAGGCCGTCTTCCGCCGCCAGCCACGCGGCGTGGCGCCCCGGGCGGCGGCCCGTCACCCGGCTACGGCGTGGCGCGCATCTTGTTGAGCCGGTCGTAGTGGCGGTAGCCCAGCTTGTCGAGCGCGGCGGGCGGCGCGAGGCCGATGTCCACCAGCGTCTTGATGTCGTACGTGCCCGCGAGCACCGGCGGCGCGTAGTTGCCCACCGCCTCCGGCGTGCGGAAGCCCGGCAGCGGGAAGAGCACCGTGCTGGTGTGCACGTGCATGAAGTGCGCGGCGGACTGGCGCTGCCACCCCGGCACGCCCGGCGCGGTGATGACGTGCGGCGTGGCGAGGAACGTGCCGCCGGTGAGGATCTCCAGCTGCTGGCCCACCTGCGCCACGATGCAGCCCGCGGGCGCGGTGCCGCGCACCATCTGGCCCTGCGGCGCGTCCGGCGTCGCGCGCGTGCGCAGGTACAGCCCGCTCTTGTCGTCCGGCTTGGCGTCCGGGCGGCCCTCCGGGTTGAGGAACCGGCCGCCGGGCAGGAGCGTCAGCAGGTTGAAGTCGGTGTGCTCTTCGCCCCAGAGGATGCCGGTGTTCACCTGCGACGGGCCCAGGGGCAGGTACTGCAGGGCGCGCGTGACGTGGGGGGCGCGCTCGCAGGCGTCGGTGAAGGTGCCCTCCGGCAGCTTCAGCGCCAGGGCCGCGCCGCGCAGCAGCTTGAGGCCGGCGTCGTGCAGCGCGTGGCCCAGGGTGAGCAGCCCGTCCTGGAAGTACGGCGGCGCGTTGGGGGGCCAGAGGTTCTCCGGGTACAGCTCCGGGAACTCCAGCGCGGACTGCGCGTCGGTGGGCGTGGGCGCCGCGAAGTAGCACTCCTTGAAGTCCGGCTGCCCGTTGCCGGCGACGGCGACCTCCGTGTTGGGAGGCGTCCAGCCGCGCTGGTACCAGAGGTCCGCGCGGCCCAGGGGGCGCTTCTCGGACTCCGGGCGCGCGACGAAGGCGGAGAACGCGTCGTAGAAGCGCTCCAGCGCTGTCGCGTCCACGCCGTGGTTCTTCACGAACACGAGGCCGAAGACGCCAAAGGCCTCGCGCAACGCCGCCGCGGCGCGCTCGAGGCGGGCCGGTTCACCCGACGCGAGGTCCGTGAGGTCGACCGTCGGAATGTGGATCGAGGAGGTGTCCGCCATGGTGGGCCCAGGTGTATCGCGCCCGGGCCCGGCTGAGGAGGGGGAGCGTGCCTGCCCGCTTGCGGGTGGCTCCCTGCTTCCCGGGGAATCCGGGAGCATCCACATGCCTCAACGCGCGGTGAGCACCACGTCCACCGGGGCGCACTTCACCGGGGCGGGCTTGTAGTCGCCACCGGGCCGGGGCACGTCCTCCTTGCGCGACGTGACGTCCATCAGCTCGTTGCTGAAGGCGATGCGGTAGGTGCCCGGCTTCTGGAAGTCATAGGCCTGCGTCACCTCCACGCGGTTCTCCGCGGTCGCGCCCGGGGCGAGGGTGACGTAGCTGGACTCGGACGGGGCGCGGCGCTTCACCATGGGGCCCTGGTAGGAGACCTCCTCGCCGTCGCGGGTGATGGCGAGCGCAGGGCCCAAGAGCCCTTCCAGCGGCGACTGCCAGGGCAGGATGTAGACGGGCTGCGCGGAGCGGTTGGTGAGCTGGAAGAGGACCTCCACGGGCTCGCCCACGCGGGCCTTGGCGGGGGCGCTCAGGGCGCAGTCCAGGGTCGGGGTCGTCACGGCGGCGGGCTCCGGGG
>NZ_RAWG01000381.1 GCF_003611735.1 Corallococcus sicarius
GGCCATGGGCAGGAGGGTGTCAGACAGTCTGACACCTGTCCAAAGCGAACCCCCCGGCCTGGAGCGCATGCCCGCCTGCCGGCCGCCTACGCGGAGGACGCCCGTGTCCTGGGGGCACGGGCTTCGGGCTCCGGGGTGCCGAAGCGGAGCGCCAGGGGGCGGCTGGGGGCGTCGGCGTCGGTGGGAGCCGTCCATGCCCCGAGCGCGTGGTAGAGCCGGCCCTCGCGCCGCTCCAGGTAGAGGATCATGTTGAGCGGCCAGCCGGCGCCGTGGAACAGGTGCCGGTCCATGGGCGTGGGCTCCTGGCTCACCCGCAGGCCGCGCTCGTGGGGCGGACCGATGCGGTGCCAGTCCGGGTGCAGGTGGATGGAGCCGAGCACCTCCAGCCCCTCGGCCTCGGCCTCGGCGGTGATGCGCAGCAGCTCCTTGGGCTCGCACCAGTAGCCGCGCCGTCCGTTGGCGTAGCAGGCGCCGAAGCGGGGGATGATGGTGGCGTCGAACTCCTGGAGCACGGAGTCGTCCGTCTCACGGATGTTGGCGGCGAAGCGGACGCGCTCCACCCGCATCGCGTCGTCCACGAAGCGCCCCAGCAGGACGGCCCAGCTCCGGGGCGGCAGCTCCGGGGTACACGCCAGGTACTCGCGGGTGGCGTCCGCGAGGAAGTCCGACAGCACGTCTGGATCCAGCAGCACGCACTCCGCGCTCATTCCGGCGTCTCCAACGTGGGGCTGGGGAGGCGGCCTTCGGCCCGGTCCTCGCGAAGCTGGGTGATGAGGCTGCGGGCGACGCGCTCCTCGAAGGCGGCGGTGGCTTCGGGCGTCCAGGTGTAGAAGCCCTGGCCCGTCTTCAGGCCCAGCTCGCCGCGCTCCACCTTCTGCGCGAGCACCGGGGGCACCGGGCGCCCGGCGTTGCGCATGACGCCGGTGACGAGATCCAACCCCGCCAGGTCCAACCGGTCGAAGATGCCGGACGCGCCGAATCTCCGCCCGATTCCCTGGGTGAGCACGCGGTCCACCATCTCCGGCGTGGCGACGCCTTCCTGCACCAGCCGGATGCCCTCGCCGATGAGCGCCTGCAGCAGCCGCGGGCCCACCGAGCCCGGCACGTCCTTCGCGAACACCACCGGCGCCTTGCCCACCTCCACGAGGAACCGCCGCACCGTCTCCACGACGTCGGGGGAGGTCTTCTCCCCGGGGATGACGTCCACGACCGGAATCAGGTGCGCCGGCAGGTAGTAGTGCGCCGCGAGGACGCGCTCGGGCCGGGTGCAGTCGCGGGCCAGCGCCGTCACGCTCAGCGCGGTGGTGTTGGACGCGAGCACGGTGTCCGGCGCCGCGAGAGCGTCCAGCTGACGGAAGACCTCCTGCTTGAGCACGAGGTCCTCGGGCACGGACTCGAGGATCAAATCCTGGCCCACCGCGGCCTCGGCGAGCACCGTGGTGCGCCGGATCCGCCCGAGCGCGGCCTCCTTTTGCGCCGCGGGCAGCAGCCCCGTCTCCACCAGCAGCGCCGCGTCCCGCTCCAGCTTCACCCGCGCGCGCTCGCTGCTGTCCTGACGCGTGTTGTAGAGCACCACCTGCCTGCCGGTGATGGCGAGCTCGAGTGCGATTCCGCACCCCATGGCTCCGCCACCCACCACGCCTACCTTCATCAGCCGCTTGTGTCCCATGGCGACGCAGCGTCGCCGCGTCCGCGTGGCGGAGGCAATCCCTCCTTCACGCGCACGGCGCTTCGGACGGATGCGGTGAAGGTGCGCTGCAATTGTCCACGTCCACGCCCCAGCTCGGCTCCTGCCGAGCGTCTGGCCTGGAGGCGTGCGCCCGGGAACTCGGGTAGCTTCATCGCGCAGCAGCCAGGGGAGGGGAGCGCTCAGGATGCCCACGAAGTGGTCGACCGGCTCCCGTCGGAGGGGGATCCTCTTCACGCTCGGACTGCTGGCCCTCCCGTGCCTCGGGTGGGTGGTCGTCAGCACGATGCGCAACGTCATCCGGTTCAATCAGCGCTCCCGGGCGGCGGAGTGCAGGTCGAACCTGAGGAACTGGTACAGTGCGCAGCAGTTCCACTTCCGGAACACGCGGACCTACGAGCCCGTCTTCGCGACGGTGGGCTTCGCGCCCGAGCGGAGCAATCGCTACGCATACTTCGTCGGCGAGGGGCCGATGGAGGTTCGGGAGGCAGCGCGCAGCGTGCTCCCCGAGGGGGCGGTGTCCATTGGCGTGGACACGTTCCGGTTCAGCGCGGCGCGCCCCATTGGCATTGAGGCGCTTCCCCCGCGGGTGAAGGCGCGGCTCGGCGTCACCGGCACGTGCCCTGACTGCAACATCACCCTGGCGTGCGCAGGGAACACCGACGACGACGCGACCCTGGATGTCTGGGTGCTCTCCACCGGACCGCTGGACCTCCAGGACGTGGACGGAGAACCCGCCGAGCCCGGCATCCCCCTGCAGCTGGTGGACGACACGCAGCGCTGACGTGCCGCGGGCGGAGTGAGGACTTCTCTTCCCGCGGGGGCCGGCCCAGGATGACGGAGGATGCCTCCCCGTTCACCCCGCTGTCCGCGTTGCAACCTGGCCCTCCACCTGTGCCTGTGCGCGGAGATTCCCCGCGTGGAGACGCGCACGCGGATCCTCCTCCTCCAGCACGTGATGGAGGTCGCGAAGCGCAGCAACACCGGGCGCGTGGCCGCGCTGGCGCTCGCGAATGGGGAGCTGCTCATCCACGGGAAGCAACCCGAGGCCTTCGACATGGCCGTGCTCTCCGAGCCGGGCACCTGGCTGCTCTTCCCGGATGGTCCCACCGCGCCGCCGGGCGCCCCTCCTCCGAGGCAACTCGTGGTGCTGGACGGGAACTGGTCGCAGGCGCGGCGGATGACCCAGCGGCTCCCCGCGCTGCGGACGCTCCCCCGGCTGGTGCTGCCGCCGCCGGAGCCCGGGATGCTGCGGCTCCGTGAGACGTCGCATCCGTCCGGGATGTCCACCCTGGATGCCATTGCCCGCGCGGTGGCCCTGCTCGAAGGACCGGAGGTGGCGGCCCCGCTGGAGCGGCTGGCCGCGCTCCGGGTGCAGCGCATCGCCGACTGCGGGACGCTGAACTGAAGCCCCCGGGGCGCCCTGAATGGAGGCCTTGAGGAAGTGCGTGTTCAGGCCTCCCCCACCACCCACGCGCCCACCTTTGCCGCATACTGAAGCACCCGGTGCCCGCGCGGGCCTTCGTCCCCGCGCGGGCCCATTGGAGCCCTCCATGGGAAATGCATCAGGCAGGCAGAAGCAGAAGCCGCTCATCCTCGGTGGGGTGCCCAGCACCGAACCCGGCGCCTTCAAGGTGACGTTCTCGGAGCAGACGGACCACGAACTGGCCACGCTGGCGGAAGGCGGCAAGACCAATGCCTACCATCTGCCCTGGAAGGATGGGGCCTGTACGGAATGCGAGATCGATCTCGCCAGTGTCCAGCTCAAGTACTTCTTCACCGCCAACCTGAGCGGATGCAGCCTCTGGTACAAGTTCAACAGCGGCAACATCGTGATCCGACACGAAGCCCGGACCGACTCCGTCAGCCAGAACCAGCACCGCATCGCCGGCTTCAAGTGCGTCGTCGACAGCAGCGCGAACAAGAATGACGTTCAGCTCTCGGTGGATCCAGACACCCAGCTCAGGACCGCGCGGTTCTACGTCGTCTACGCCCTCTTCGATCATGAGTCCGGGGCCATCGACTTTCGCCCCCAGCACGTCCAGCAGACGAAGAACCTGTTGTCCCGGGTCGAGACCTACGAACTCCTCAAGGTCGACGCCGTCGTGATTCCCTTCCCCAAGGGATAGGTGGCGCCACGCACCTGTTCGATCCTCCCCTCAAGAGTCGGCGTTTGGATTTAATTGTGCTTAATCCCGGTTAATCGCGTTGACGACTAGGGTGGCTCGCTTCAAGGAGCCAGACCATGTTGAAGCGATTCATCCAGCCGTTGTTCCTGGGAGTGGTGGTGTTGGGGCTCTCCGCGTGTGGCGGCGAGGGGCTCGAGGAGGCTCCGGGCCTGGAGTCCTCCGCTCCCGAGGCCGCGGAAGCGCAAGCGGACGAGGTGGGCGAGGTGGAGCAGCGCGTCTGTTCGGTGGGCTCGTACACGGGCGGCTGCCGGGACTACGGCAGCGGTGGCTACCTGGATTCCAACTGCTCGATTCCGACCCCGTACATGTGGAGCTTCTGGAACTGTTCCCAGTACCAGTACGGCTCCGGCCCGACGGCCCAGTACTACCGCCAGTACTGCTTCGACAAGCAGCTCTACGTCTGCGGTAGCAGCAAGAGCGTGCCCCCCACGGCCCGCTGCCAGCAGAACTGCTAGCGCGGCCCCGGGCGTGAGTCACCGCCCAGGACCTGGTCCCCGCCGCGGTGTTCCGCGGTGGGGGCCCCCCTGCCGCTTGTCGCGACAGGGCCCTTGGGCGACGCTCCGGCGTCCCTTCCCCCGAGGCTCCATGAACGCACTGCGCCCCACGAGTGTTCTCGCCGCGTTGCTGCTCTTGTCCCCTGGCTGCACCACCTCGCGCCCCCCGGCCCAGGCGGAGTCCCCGGCCACACCGGCCACCCAGGCCGCCACGCCCGCGCTGGCCCCCGCCCAGGTGGCGCTGCGCGCCTTCGTGGACGCGCACTTCGAGGAGCACTTCCGCCGCTCGCCCATGTCCGCCACGTCCGCGGGCGTCCACACCTACGACGGGGAGCTGCGCGGCTTCCGCCCCGAGGAGCGGGCGTCGAACCTGGCGTACCTGAAGGAGCGGCTCGTGGCGCTGCCCCAGGCCGTGGACCGCAACGCGCTGCCGCTGGAGGACCGGGCCGACTACGACATGCTGGCGAACCACTTCCAGGCGCGCATCCTGGACCTGGAGACGGTGCGCCCGTGGGAGCGCAACCCGAACACGTACCTGGGCTTCGCCTCGTCGTCCGTGTTCCAGCTCATCAACCGCGACTTCGCGCCGCTGGAGGAGCGGATGCGCTCGGCGGTGAAGCGCATGGCGGTGGTGCCGGACGTCTTCGCGGCGGCGCCGGCGAGCCTCCAGAACCCGCCGAAGCTGTGGACGGAGATCGCCCTGGAGCAGGTGAAGGGCACGCGCGCGCTCTATGCGCAGACGCTGCCGCAGGCCTTCGAGTCGGTGAAGGACCCCGCGCTCCAGGAGGCCTTCAAGAAGGAGCAGGCGCGGTGCCTTTCGGCCATCGACGGGTACATCCGCTTCCTGAAGGACGACCTGCTGCCCCGCTCGAACGGGGCCTTCGCCATCGGTGAGGAGACGTACCGCAAGAAGCTCCAGTACGAGGAGGGCGTCACCGAGAGCATCGACTCGCTGCTGGCCTGGGGCCACTCGGAGATGAAGCGCACGCAGGAGCAGTTCCGCCAGGTGGCGGGACGGATTGCCCCGGGCAAGGCGCCCATGGACGTGTACCGCGAGCTGGGCAAGGACCACCCGGCCCCCGGGGAGCTGGTGTCCA
Organism: Corallococcus sicarius; assembly: GCF_003611735.1. Lineage (GTDB taxonomy): Bacteria > Myxococcota > Myxococcia > Myxococcales > Myxococcaceae > Corallococcus > Corallococcus sicarius. The sequence continues at coordinate 5,468 of NZ_RAWG01000381.1, forward strand.
CGACGACGGCGACGCTGGAGGAGATCCGCCAGTTCCTCATCGACCGCCGCATCATCACCGTGCCCAGTGAGGTGCGCGCGAAGGTGGCGGAGACGCCGGCGTTCAACCGCGCGCTGTCCTTCGCGAGCATGAGCACGGCGGGCCCGTTCGAGACGAAGGCGACGGAGGCGTACTACTACGTGACGCCGCCGGATCCGACGTGGAGCGCGGAGCAGACCTCGCAGCACATGAGCTTCTACAACCGCTACGCGCTGCCCATCGTCTCCATCCACGAGGCGTACCCGGGCCACTACGTGCAGTTCCTGTGGACACACCGTGTCCAGTCGAAGGTGCGCAGGCTCTTCGGCTCCGGCTCCTTCGCCGAGGGCTGGGGCCTGTACACCGAGCAGATGATGCTGGACGAGGGCTACGGCGGCACGGGTCCGCAGGCGGACCGGCTGCGGCTGAACCAGCTCGCGCTCTACCTCCAGCGGCTGGCGCGCTACGTGGCTGGCCTGTCGCTGCACACGCGGGGCATGACGTACGACCAGGCGGTGCGCCTCTTCGAGCAGGAGGCGTACATGACGCGCATCAACGCGGAGCGCGAGGCGCGCCGTGGCACGTCCGACCCGACGTACCTCGTCTACGCGCTGGGCAAGAAGATGCTGATGGAGCTGCGCGAGGAGGCGAAGGTGAAGTGGGGCAAGGACTTCACCCTCCAGCGCTTCCACGACGCGGTGGTCTCCCACGGCTACCCGCCCGTGCCCATCGTCCGCCAGCTGCTGCTGGCCGATGACGCGGCGCCTCCTGCGTCCCGCTGAGCGCTTCCGGCGGTCATCCCCCTGGATTCGACAGGCGGGCTTTCTGGCAGAGTGCGGTTTTCGCTGGAGGCCCGCCATGCAGAGCAGTGTCATCACCGAGGTGTTCCTGCCGATCGCGCTGGGTGTGATCATGCTCGGCCTGGGGCTGAGCCTCACCCTGGCGGACTTCCGCCGCGTGGCTGAGTATCCGCGCGCGGCGCTGGTGGGGCTGGGCTGTCAGACGCTGCTCATGCCGGTGGTCTGCTACGGCATCACGAAGGCCTTCGGTCTGCCGCCGCAGCTCGCCGTGGGGCTGATGCTGCTCGCGGCCTCGCCGGGCGGTGCGACGGCGAACCTCTTCAGCCATCTGGCCAAGGGGGATGTCGCGCTGAACGTCAGCCTGACGGCGGTCAACAGCGTGCTGTCGCTGTTCACGCTGCCGCTCATCGTGAACTTCTCCCTGCTGCACTTCATGGGGGAGGACCGCGCCATTCCATTGCAGTTCGCCAAGATTGCCCAGGTGTTCGCCATCGTCCTGGTGCCCATCTCGCTGGGGATGTGGGTGCGCGCGAAGCGGGCGGGGCTCGCGGATCGCCTGGACCGGCCGGTGCGCATCACCTCGGCGCTGTTCCTGCTCCTGGTGGTGATCGCGGCGGCGGTCAAGGAGCGCGCGCAGTTCGTCACCTACTTCCAGAGCGTGGGGCTCGCGGCGCTCGCCTTCAACCTGGCCAGTATGGCGGTGGGTTACGTGGTGCCGGGACTGCTGCGCGTGGAGCGCAAACAGGCGGTGGCGATCGCCATGGAGGTGGGCATCCACAACGGCACGCTCGCCATCGCCATCGCGTCCAGCCCGCGGCTGCTCAATGACTCGGTGATGGCCATCCCCGCGGCCATCTACAGCGTCATCATGTTCTTCACCGCAGCCGTCTTCGGAGCGCTCGTCGCCCGGAGGCAGGCCGCGGGCTCGGCGCCGGTCAGCCCCAGGCCTTGACGCCCTACGGGCTGGCCACCGGCTGGAGGAAGAGCAGGTAGTGGTCCGGGAGGCTCGTGTCCTCGGACACGACGGCGTAGCCCGCGGCCTGGGCGGCGGCGACGAGCGGTGGACGCATGGCCCTCAGGTGCGTCACCGCGATGCGGCCGTCAGGGGCGAGCGCAGGGCGCAGCCGCGTCAGGAAGGTCGCGCGGTCCGACAAGAAGTGGTCGACCTCGGAGAGCAGGATGAGGTGGTAGGTCCCCGCCTCAAGCCCTGGAACATCGGGTGCCGCCTTGCGCACCACGACGTTCTTCCGCTCGGAGACGCGCTTGCGAAGCCGCTCGAGGGCCTCGTCATTGATGTCGGTCGAGACCACCTGTCCCTTCGGGCCGACCGCATCCGACAGCCGCAGCGTGAAGTACCCGAGCCCGGCCCCGATGTCCGCGACGCGCTGTCCCGGTGCGATGCCCAGCGCGGCGATGACCCGCGCAGGCTGACGGCCCCGGTCATACGCGGCGTCAACGCCTTCGACTCCGCCGACCCCATGCAGCGGCGCTGGCTGTTCCGGCGCCGGAGCCTGCACCGGCGCGCGAGCGCTCTCACGGCGCTCCGTCTTGTCACTCTCGGGGCGACAGGCACCGCTCGTGGCCATGACGACAGCGATGCAATACCCCGCCCACGGGCGTGAGACGGTCTGAGCACGCATGCGCGTCATGGAGAGCACCGGACCTTGCAAGGGGTTGAGGGAGCAGCAGAGCAGGGAATCGCTCTCAGGTCGACCTCCTGGCGGGACCGGAAGTTCCGCCGATGCCACCTGAATCCCCGCCCTCC
>NZ_RAWG01000382.1 GCF_003611735.1 Corallococcus sicarius
CCTGATGCGGCGGGTGGGCGTCGGGTGCACTTCAGGGCACGACCAGCCGGGCCCGCTGCTCGGACGGCCGGATGCGCGCGGTGGCGCCCGCACCGAAGGTGAGGAAGTCCTCCTCCATGCCGTCGCTGAAGATGACGCCGCCCTGGGGCATCCGCGATTCGAGCACCAGTTCATCCTGCTCGGTGACGAAGCCGCCCACGAGGTCCGCGCGGGAGTGGCGGCTGACGAAGGGCTCGCGCACCACGAAGGCCAGGCGCGCCTCCTCCCACCCCAGCTGCCACGGCTGTCCCGGCACCCCACCCGTCTGCTGCGTGAGGGCGCGCGCCAGGGCGAACACGGAGGACAGCCACCCGCTGGAGCCCGCGCCGGTGGACACCAGCACGCCGCTGGACGACTGCGCCTCCTCCCTGCCGCCGAAGCGCAGCTGGTAGCGGGCGGAGACGTGGGTGCGCGCGCCGATGAACAGGTCGTTGAAGGCGAGCAGCCGCTGGCCGTCGCCCAGCCGCGCCTCGGCGAGCTGCACGTGGCGGAAGTTCCCCTTGCCCTCCAGCACGCGCAGCACCGCGCCCCGGGCCTTCGCGGGGAGGAAGGGCAGGAGCACGCCGTCGAAGCGCTCGGGGTCCGGGTTGACGCCCACGAGCGGCTGGGCGCCCACGTACTTGGCCACGTTGGCGACGAGCCCGTCCTGCCCCACCGCCACCACCAGCTCCTTGCCGGTGAAGAGGAAGGTGGGCACGAGCGAGCGGTCCACCTGCTGCACCGGCAGCCCCACGTCCAGCTGCGCGCGCAGGGCGTCCACCGCGCGGCGGTAGGTGTCGTCCTCCTCCTCGAAGCCCGTGAAGTCCTGGCCGGCGCGCTCCACGTAGAACTTCGCCTGCTTCTTCGTGTTGAAGCGCACCACCAGCTCCGACAGGCGCGTCTTGCGCGTGACGAGCACCACCTTCTCGAACATGACGTGCCTCTCCCCGGTTCCGGGGTCCGGTGCTTCAGGGACTCAGGGGTTCAGCGGTCGTTGAGGGGGTGCACGTCCACGCGCGGGGGCTTGGGCTTGCGGCCGCCGCCGGTGGGAGTGGGGTTCGGCTCCGGGTCGTTGCGCGGGCCGGTGTTCGACAGGAGCGAGCGCAGCAGGTCCGGAGACACGTTGAGCTCGCCAATGCGCTCGGCGTTCTCGCCCATCTCGCGGAAGGCCAGGGCGATGTTGAGCGCGGGGTCGCCGCCGTTCGCGGACGTGGCCATCAGCGTCTTCCAGTCCATGTTCCTCACGGGCGCGAGCGTCTTCTCCAGGGTGTACGCGCGCGCGTCCGCGGACTGGCGCTCGTTCTGGACCCACCTGTCCATGAGGGCCGAGCGCTGCTCCTCCACCGCGATGTCCGCGGACATCTTCGCCTCGCGAATCTGGCGCTGGCGCTCCTCCACCACCAGCTCCGTGGCCAGCTCGCTCTCCTTGATGCGGCGCTCCTGCTCCACGGCCGCGTTGCGGCGGGCGTAGATGGCCTCATCCGCTTCCCGCTGGAGTCCTTCGCGCGCGGCGGCCTCCAGGGCGCGCGCCATCTCCGGGGTGGGCTGGATGGAGAGGACGGAGAAGGCCATCACCTGCACGCCCAGCGCCTTCACGGCTTCCGTGTCCGCGAGCGCGGCCAGCACCTTGGACTCCAGCGCGTCCGAGTGCACCAGCACGTCGCGCAGGCCCAGCGACTGCACCACCGCGCGGGCCCGCACCTGCGCGGCCTGCACCAGCCGGTCCGCGAGCTTCTCCGGGTCCTCCGAGCAGTAGCGCCCCGACTGCGTCACCGAGTAGTCCAGCAGCCCCGCCAGCTTGCGCGGCTCCTCGACGCGGTAGGTGAGCTGCCCCTGCAGCGTCACGGGCTGGAAGTCGCGGGTGACTTCGTTGAACGCGAACGGCACGTCCGCGCTCGACAGCGGCACCGACACCAGCGTCGTCGCCGGCTTCCAGTAGATGAAGGCCAGGCCCGCTCCCTCGCGGACCACCTTCCCGTCCCGGAACTGCATCACGTACGTGGTCGGCGTCGACTTCATGTATCCGAAGAACATCGGTGCTCCCCCTCACTGCGTCCTGTTCGTGTATTTCTGACACTACCTTAGTGTCACTTGAACACCTTTGCAACACGGAATGTGGAAAGGGGGTTCACCGCTCGGATGCGGGTGGACGTGCGGACGCGGGCGGCCTTGAATCAGGGGCATGACGCGCAAACTCGGGGAGCAGTTGGTCCTGGACGGGGTGTTGACGCCGGAGCTGTTGTCCCGGGCGCTCGCGCGACAGCAGGAGACGGGTCAGAAGCTGGGCGAGTGCCTGGTGCGGCTGGGGGTGGATGAGACGCCGGTGTTGCGGCTGCTCGCGCAGGAGTTGAAGACGCGCTTCGTGTCCACGGAGAAGCTGGCGCAGGCGAAGGTGGACGCGGCGCTGGTGGAGCGGGTGCCGGTGCGGCTGGCGGAGGGCTTCGACTTCATGCCGCTGCGGCTGGCGCAGGACGTGCTGTACGTGGCCATCTCCGAGCCGCAGCGTCAGCGGGCGCTGGAGGAGATCGCGAAGACGGTGGGCGTGGCGCAGGTGTTGCCGTTCGTGGCGCTGCGCAGGTCCATCCGGGCCGCCATCCGCAAGCACTACTACGCGGATCCGCACGCCTTCGAGCACCCGCCGGAGGACCACCTGTGTCCGCACTGCGGGGCGGCGAGCAAGCCGGGGGACTTCCAGTGCGCGCGCTGTGAGTTGCTGCTCGTGCGGAGCGTGGAGGACCTGCCGCCCCGGGACAACGTGTCGCTGGTGCGGGCGCTGCTGACGCAGCCGGAGCAGACGGGGGCGCGAGGGACGCCCCGGCCTCCGCGGCAGGAGGAGACGCGGGTGGTGTCGTTCCAGGCGAAGGTGCGGCCCGGGGGACCGCCGGTGCGGCCGGTGATTGTCGGGGGCCTGGACATCGCTCGCATGAACCTCAGTCCGTTCGAGGCGTATGTGCTGTCGCTGGTGGACGGGCGGACCTCACTGTCCGAGATGGCGCTCATCACGCAGGTCACGGAGGTGGAGCTGCGCGCGCTGTTCGAGTCGCTGTCGGAGCGTGGGGTGACGAAGCTGGTGGGCACGCTGGCCTCCGAAGAGGCGGAGGCCCGGGGTGAGGTCGCGGCGGTTCCGGCGCAGGAAGTGCGGGCCGCTCCGGCACCGGCGGCTCCGACCGCGCAGGCCGTTCGGGGAGCGGCACGGCCCCAGGCGCCCCTGCCGTCCGTGACGTTGAGCGCGGCGCTGACGGCACGTCCGCCCGCGGTCCCGGCACCGGCGCCCAGGGACCAGGACACCCGCGAGGAGGTGCTCCAGCGCGTCGTCCGGCTGGAGCGCGCGGGGAAGCTGGCGGAGGCGCTGGACCTGTTGGAGCGAAGCATCGCGCTACTGCCGCAGCCCGCGCCGCTCTACAACCGCATGGGGATGATCGTCCTGAACCACCAGCGCGATTACACCCGCGCCTCTGCGTTCTTCCAGAAGGCCGCGGACCTGGAGCCGGAGAACAGCGTCTACACGATGAATCTGTACTCCGTGCTGTGCCTCACCGCCGAGGCCACGAACGCGGGACAGAAGAAGAAGTCCAAGCGCTGACCGCTTCGCTCCGGCAGGCTCCTCGTCCATGTCCTCCCGCTCCAGCGCTGAGTCGTACCTGCTCGACTTCCATGGTCGCCTCGCGGGGGTGACCTCGCGCTGGTTCGCGGAGGCGCCCGTGCAACGTGGTGGAGAGGTTCTTCCCTCCACCTACGCGCTGCTGGCGGAGACCGTGCCTCGGAATGCGCGGCCACGGGTCGTGCTCGATCTTGCGTGTGGCGACGGGTATCTGCTGGAACTGCTCGCGAAGCGGCAGCAGGCAGGGCTTTCGTTGCTGGGCCTCGACATGAGTGAGCACGAGCTCATGGCGGCCCAGGCGCGACTGCGGGGCGCGGCCACGCTGCATCACGCGCGGGCCCAGTCACTTCCCTTCGAGGATGCCAGTGTTGACGCCGTGCTGAGCCACCTGGCGCTCATGTTGATGGATGACGTGGAGACCGTCCTCGCGGAGATCCGGCGCGTGCTGAAGCCCGGGGGGACGGTGTCCGTGGTCGTCGGCGGAGACCTCGTGCGGGGTGAAGCGTTCGAGGTGTTTCTGGGACTCCTGAAGCCCCTGCTGGCCGCGGAGGCCCAGCCGCCGATGAAGCTGGGCGATCCGCGTGTCCGCTCGGAAGAGGGGCTGAAGGAGCTCTTCCGCGCTGGGTTCAGGGACGTCGCGGTGCATCCCCTCGTGGTCCAGAGCGATGGGGAGCCTCGCTTGATTTGGGATTCCGTCCGCACGACGTATGACGCGGACCGCCTGTCTCCGTCGTCACAGGCTTCGCTCGAAGCCGCGTTCCTCCAAGCCGTGGAGCCGCTGCGACGTGCGGATGGCATCGTGCCCTGCAGGTGGGGAATGCGGCAGTTGACGGCGACGCTGCGTCCTGCCGACCAAAACCGCAGCTAGAAGCAGTGGAGGATCAAGCCAACCTCGGCTGCATCGTCCCGGACAACATCGGTGCGAATGAGCCTGGGCCCTGCAGGGGGCTTGAATTCCAACAGGCCCGCCGTCAGTCCATCGGCGCCGCCATCGAAGAGGGCGTAGGGCTCGTCCCGCACGTCCACCTTCAGGGTCTCGGTGGGCGCGAGCCCGTCGAACCTGGCTTCAAGCGCGACCTTGAGCAGGCGCCTCTCGTCCGGAGCATGCATCCAGCGAAGGAGGCACGGACCGTCCGGTCGAAAGAGCACCGCTGTGCGCAACGGCTCATCGCCTAGCACCAGCACGTCTCCCCAAGGACGGGCCAGCGAACCCAGGGAGTCCTCGACGGCACATGCCTCGCGATAGTCCTCACCTCTGACGCCCTTCCAGGCAGCCCGTACCGAGAGCGGCATCATCACGAGAGGGCCGCCCGCCGACTCAATCCAATCACTGCGAACGCGTGACATCTCTGCTCCGTGGAACCGGTTGGCGTTCATGCCGACAGTTGTCGGAGCTGCTGGAGCAACTCCCGAAGCACACTCCCCTCCCAGCCTCCCGCAGTGTCGAATTGCTCCAGGATGCGCTCAAGGTCCCCGAGTTCACGCCACTCCCGGACCTGCGAACGGTGCAGGTGCGTGTAGTTGAAGCGATGTGCGGGGGAGGTCACGTCATCCGTGAGCCGGGGCACCATCAGGTAGTCGTCCGGATCCAGCACTTCGCTTCCGCACACGGCGCACTTCCGCCGTCCAGGCCCCGTCTTGCGGTTGAGTTCCTCGAGGGCGGCCTCCACCTGAACTCGCAGCGGATGCGCTTCGAAGCACGTGCGGTGCATCGAGGCGTCATTGAACGGGAGGAGCGCGTCCGCGTCGTTCCAGACGAAGGCAGGAAGCACCACCGCGGGAACTCCCGCCTCGATGACCTGGCCACAGATAGAGCAGGGCGTGGAGCCCTGGAGCAAGAGACCCATGACGACCTCGTCCGTCAGAATGCGATCTGATCCGATATCGCCCGGAGCATCGCAGCCACTCTGTCGAGGTCCACCACAGAAGCCCGTTCGGGCGCTTCAAGCAGCTTCTCCAGTTCCGCTGCATCGTCGTGCAGCGAGCCCACCACCACCTCGGGCTGCCCGGTCATGTCCACCCACTCGGGGCTGGGCACATTCCAGTAGTAATCCCGCTTCTCCAGATCGACCTGGACCACCCCCCCTGAACGGGCGTGTTCGAAGAGGAGCGCGAGGCTTCTTTCCAATTGCTCAAGGGTCACGGGGCTCCGAATCAGAAGGACTCCGCCGACAGACGAACCCCTCCTCTGTTGGAACACAGGCCGTTGCTCCGAGTTCCTCGAAGATGTCCCGCAGGGTTGCCGTCAGCTTGCCCCCGAAGACCTCGATCTCGGACCACGGGGGCTCATGTGCGAACTCATTGTGGTGCTCGTCCACATCACCAGCGATCCTGGCACACATGGTTTCAGGAGATTCTCCTTCGACAGCGGCGAATGATGTGACGCCCACCGCGAGAGGATCGGCTGCGGCATCCACCATTCCGTCTTCCCAAACTCTTTGGATGCCTGGAGTGTTATCGCGCGATTCAACGACCCAGACGTGAAAGACTCGAGCCAAGTCAGCAACCCGGTCTCCGAAGTTCTGATCAACTACGATCCCAACCTTGTGCAGCGGCGTTTGCATTTGTCCGTCATCCCCTCGGCCTTACGACGGTCCTTCTCGACCTCGGTCATCGACGATCGAAAAGAACACCCGGAGAATCTCGTCCAGGTTTCGTGGACCGCCGTAACCGATGAACTGGGACCTGGTGACTTCCGTCTGCACCCAGTCTCGTTCAGCACGTTCCACAAGCTGACGCGGCAGCTCCAGATCGCTCCAGCGCGTCTCCAACAGATCAATCGTAACCATCCACCCTGGGTTATCGAGTGTATCTATCTTGACGCCGAAGGAGTGCTCCCAGTCGCCGTTGCATTCAGCAACGTACCAATCCTGTAGGCGATGAAGCAGATCCAATCCATCTGACGACCGATGCGAGGTCATGGCAGTTCGTCCGGGTTCGCAGGGCGGACGCCCACGTGTGGCGTGGGGACCCCGGCTCCCGCCGGAGGAGCCCACGGCACGAGCTGCTGCGCGGTGCCGTCTTCCGTGGGCTTCGTCTCGTGGAGCGTCATCCCGAACGTGCCCGTCGTCGCATCTCGCGTGTGGTGCACGGTGAGCGGCAGCAAGGGCAGGCCTGGCATCGCTTCCGTCAGCCAGGCGTAGCCGTCCTCGGGCGTCTTCGCCTCCACGACGCAGACCGTGCCGTGGCCCGTGAGCGCTCCGTTGCACAGGTTCCGCAGGTCCTCCAGCGTGCGCACCTCGTCCGCGAAGAGCAGATCCGGGTCCTGCCTCAGGAACGACCGCACCGCCTGCGCCAGGGTCAACTCCTTCCCCACCCGCACCATGCCGATGGTGCCCACTGCACCCCCCTTCGGCTCCTCCACCGCCGCCAACGCGTTCACGTTGTCGGGCAGCGCGTCCATCAGGGCCCGCAGGGTCGTGCTGCGGCCCGTTCCGGATGCTCCCGTGAGCAGCACCAACTGGCCGTTGAACAGCGCCTTGTCCAACTCCCGGAAGTACCTCTCCAGGAACGCACTCGCGTCCGCGGCGAGCGGCAGGCTCGCGATGCTCGGGAACGCCTTGCGCGTCTCGCGGCTCCTTGCCTGCGCCGTGGTCCAGGTGCCCAGGTCGTCGTCCCGGAAGCTCACCCGGAACACAAGGTCCGGATCCGCCGCGCCTGCTGGGAACGACACGCTGCCGCGCCCCGGCCACTTCGGATCCGCGCCCCGCTTCGCATGCGCCGACAACGCCTGCCCCAATGGCCCATACAACGCGTACGCCAGCGGCTGCCGCACCGGCACCCGCTCCCCGCCGAGCAACCCCACCCGGTCCGGCGCGTCCTCCGCGATGAAGTAGAACGTGATGCCCGCGTTGATCCACGTCCCGGGCTCCGAACCCTCCACTTCACCGCCGTCCTCGGCGGGGTCCTCCGCCGCCCACACGGAGAACAGCGCCGCGCCCGTGCCCGCCGCGACGGCGAAGAGGGCCTCCGCCAGGGCCTCGGGCGTCTTCGGCGCCGCGGGCACCTCCGACGGCGTCCGGCCCGCCTCCCCCAACTGCTCCAGCAGGCTGGCGAACACACCTTCCGGCGTGGAGGGAGGCGCTGGCTTCGGGCTCGCGTTCGTCATGGGACGGGGACGATGGCATGCCCCGCCCCGGCTGCAAGCCTGCCTTATGGGCGAGCAAGAAAGCTCCGTGATGGGGGATCCCCTCCAGCAGGCGCTTGGGTAACATCGCTTGATGTTCAGGCGTCTCACCAACGCGCTGCGACGGCTGTGGCGGAGGCCCACCGAGAGCAGCCCTCCAGACCGGAAGGAACCGCCTGTCGGCAGCGAGCCCACCGTCGGTCCCCGCCGCTCCCGCGCCCTGTCTCTT
>NZ_RAWG01000383.1 GCF_003611735.1 Corallococcus sicarius
ACCCGGCAGCTCCCGCCCCTGCGCGTCCACCTCCACCACCCTGGCCCCCTCGGGCGGCGTCAGCTCGTAGAGCGTCAGGTCCGGCCGTCCGTTGAGGGTGATCTCCGTGTAGCGCAGCTCCAGCTGCGTGTCCGCCTGGGAGGCCGTGAGGATGACCTTGCCGGGGAAGAGCAGCTCGCCGCGCTGCTTGAAGTCCTCGAACGCCAGGTCGTAACCGGGCACCCCCCGGACCTCGCTCTTCACCACCCGCAGGTGTCGGGGATCCACGCGGAGTGTCTGTTTCGCGGCCCCCCGCACGAGCGTCAGCACGTACACGCGCTCCTTCTCGTCCAGCGCCAGGGTCATGGTCTCCGGCGGCAGCAGCGGCACCTGGCCCAGCATGACGGCCACCAACTCCTCGCTCGGCAGGACGATGGGCAGGAAGCGGGACACGTTCTCCGGGCTGGAGGGCCCCTGGAAGTACGTGTTGCCCTGCGCCTGGTAGACGCCGAAGCGGGCGCCGTCGGAGACGAGCGAGGCGACCGGCCGGTTGAAGAAGTCGTACGTCTCCAGGTGGATGAGGCCCGGCCGGGTGATGGAGAGGAAGGTGCCGAGCGTGCCGCTCCCCTGCGGGGACTCCACGCGCAGCTTGGCGTCGCCCTCCAGGTTCACCACCTGCGCCTGCCGCTCGCGCACGTGCTGGTAGAGCGTCGGGGCGTCCTCGATGCGGCCCTCCGGACCGAACTCGAGGCGTTTGGGGCAGGCAGAACAGAGGAGGACCAGGAAGATTGCGGCGGCTGCGCGGTTCATATGTCCTAGTGTGAGCCAGGGCTCCCAGCCCGGTCATCAACCATGAGCCTGAACGATCTACTTCATTACCTTCGCCTGGGCGGCGTGACCCTCGCCCTGCTCCTGGGCGCCTCCGTGGTGGCCCTGGGGGTCGCCATTGAACGGCTCATCAAGCTCTGGGGGGTGAGTGAGCGCTCCCGAGGCCTGGGGGAGATCGTCCACAAGCACCTGCTGCGCGGGGACGTCGCCGCCGCCCGCACCGCCGCCGAGCGCTCCGACGCGGTGGCCGCCGACATCTTCCTCGCCGGGTTTGATCGCTGGGAGCGCAGCCGCTCCACGGGCGGCAATGGCATTGAGTCCGCCGTGGAGCGCGAGCGCGCCCAGGTGGGCCTCAAGCTGCGGCGCAACCTGTGGCTGCTCGCGACCATCGGTTCGACGACGCCCTTCGTGGGCCTCTTCGGCACCGTGGCCGGCATCATGCGCTCCTTCAAGGACCTGGGCGTGGACGTGGAGGCCGGAGGCACCGGCGGCTCCGCGGCGGTGATGACGGGCATCTCCGAGGCGCTCGTGGCCACCGCCGTGGGCATCCTCGTCGCCGTGCAGGCGATGGTCTTCTACAACTACTTCCAGGCCCGGCTGTCCCGGGTGCTCGTGGAGCTGCGCCTGCTGGGGGACGAGTTCGTGGAGCTGCTCAAGGAGCGCGCCACCGGGGCCCCCCTGCCGGAGCTGCCGCCCTCGCGCGAGCCCTCCACCCCGCCCGCGCCGCGCCCGGATCCGCAGCCCGCCTCGTCGTAACCAGGAGAGACGCCCACCATGGGAATGGGAAAGACGCCGGGCTCCTCCGACGATGAAGGCGCGGACGCCGGCTTCGCGGAGATCAACATCACGCCGCTGGTGGACGTGATGCTGGTGCTGCTCATCATCTTCATGGTGACCAGCTCCGTCATCACCCAGCAGGGCCCGGGCGGAGGCGCCAAGGCGGGCCTCAAGGTGAACCTCCCCAAGGGAGGCGCCGCGGACGTCACCGCGCGCACCACGGACATGTCCGTGGCGGTGCTGGCGGACGGCCGCTTCGTGCTCGCGGGCAACGTCGTCGCGGAGGAGGAGCTGAAGCAGGCCTTCGACGCCGCCAAGAGCCAGAACCCCGACACGGTGGTCATCGTGCAGGCGGACGAAGGCGTCTCCCACGGCACCGTGGTGCAGGTGATGGAGATGGCGAAGAAGGCGGGCCTCGCCCAGCTCGCCATCGGCGTGCGCGACGGCACCTGAGCAGAACGACGAAGGCCCCCCGGCAGGACGTGCCGGAGGGCCCTCGCAAGACTTCAACCGCGCGGACTGACCAGACGGGCTAGACGGACGCGAACGCCGCGTCGGTGATGTCCATGGGCGACGTGTCCTCGGCCGCGATGAGGCGCGCGGCGTACTCCACGTTGGGCAGCACGTTGCGCGCGTACCAGAGCGCGCTGAACTTCTTGCCCTCGTAGAAGGCCTTGTCCGGGTGGTCCGCGCTCACGGAGGCGGACGCCTTCTCCGCGATGACGGCCGCGTCCAGCAGCAGCCAGCCCACGGCGACCTCGGACATCATGTTGAGGAAGCGGTTGGCGGACAGCGGGATGAGCGGGAAGCGGCCCTGGTCCTGCGACCAGCCGAACAGCGCCATCGCGCTGGACATCAGGCCTTCCTGCGCGCCGGCCAGCGTCTTCACGGCCTCGCCCAGCACCGGGTGCTCACGGTGGGCTTCCACGAAGCTGCCCACGTCGCCCATGAACTGCTGGAAGTGCGCGCCGCCCGCCTGGCCCATCTTGCGGCCCACGAGGTCCATGGCCTGGATGTGGTTGGTGCCCTCGTAGATGGAGAAGATCTTCGAGTCGCGCGTGTACTGCTCCACCGGGTAGTCCTGGATGTAGCCGGCGCCGCCGTACACCTGGATGGCCTGCGCGCACAGGCGGAAGGCCTGGTCGGAGCCGTAGGACTTCACGAGCGGCGTCAGCACCTCCACCTGGCCCCGGTGGTAGCTGGCCGCGTCGTCGTCCTTGCCCGCCAGCTGCTTCGCCTTGTCCAGGTGCATGGCCAGCTTGATGATGAGCGAGCGGATGCCCTCCACGTGCGCCTTGATGTCCAGCAGCATGCGGCGGACGTCCGGGTGCTCGATGATGGGAGCGCGCGGCGCGGACGGGTCCTTCCACTTGGTGAAGTGGGAGCCCTGCTTGCGGTCCTTCGCGTAGTCCACCGCGTTGTAGTACGCGGCCGATGCGAGGCTCACGCCCTGGATGCCCACGGCGATGCGCGCGCCGTTCATCATCTTGAACATCTGGCTCATGCCCACGTGCTCGACGGTGCCGACGAGCTCGCCCAGACACGCGTCGTTCTCACCGAAGTTGAGGACACAGGTGGCGCTGCCGTTGATGCCCATCTTGTGCTCGATGGACGCCACGGTGACGTCGTTGGTGCCGCCCGCCGAGCCGTCCGCGTTGATGCGCAGCTTGGGGACGATGAACAGCGACAGGCCCTTGGTGCCGGCAGGCGCGCCGTCCACGCGCGCGAGCACCAGGTGGATGATGTTGCCGGCCATGTCGTGGTCGCCGCCGGAGATGAAGATCTTCGTGCCCCGGATGCTGTACGTGCCGTCCGCGTTGCGGCGCGCGGTGGACTTGGCCGCGCCCACGTCGGAGCCGGCGTGCGGCTCGGTGAGGCACATGGTGCCGCCCCACGTGCCGTTGAGCATGCGCTCCACGAACTGCTTCTGCTGCGCGGGCGTGCCGCACTCGGCGATGACCTCCGCCGCGCCGAACGCCAGGCCCGGGTACATGTTGAAGGCCGTGTTGGCGCCAGAGAGGATCTCCTCCACCGTCACCTGGAGCATCATCGGCGCGCCCTGGCCGCCGTGGTCCGGGCTCACCGCCACCGTCTTGAAGCCCTGCTCGTAGAGCTTCTGCCACGCGTCCTTGAAGCCCTTGGGCACGAAGACGGCGCCGTTCTCCACCCGGCAGCCCTCGCGGTCACCGGACGCGTTGAGGGGCCCCAGCACCTCGCGCGCGAAGCGGTAGGTCTCCGTCAGGACCGCCTTCGCCTCATCCGGCCCCCAGGCGTCGTACGGCGCCTGTCCCGCCACCTGGCCGAAGCCGAACTGCTCGAACAGCGTGAAGAAGATCTCTCGAAGGTCGGTCTTGTAGGTGTTGATGCCGGCGGACATGGCCACTCCTGCGTGGGGGCTCGCTGCCCCGCCCGTTTGGCGGGAGGGGGTCAGCGGCCCAGCTGACCCAGGAAGTGTGGCGTCGGCTGATTTTTGAGTCAACCCTGAATGACACCCCGCGTTGAGCAGCGGTCGAAGCCGCCCTTCTCGAACGCGGGACCTGGGCTTTGAAAGGCTACTTCTTGGCTTTCTTCGCCACCGGCAGGGAGGCCGTCTTGGCGGCGGGCTTCTCCCGGGGTGCCGTTTTCTTGGACGAGGCGCCGTTCCGGCCCTCGTCCGTCCCCTCGTCCTCCTCCTCGGGGGCGGTGGGCGCGCTGCTGGCGGCCTCCGAGGACGCCGTGGCGGGGGCCGGGACGACGAGGCTCTCGCGGGGCACCTCCACGACGATGGGGGACTGGCCGGAGCGCTGGCGGTTCTCGTCCTCGAGGGAGAAGAACAGCTGGATCTGCGAGCCGCCCTTCATGACGAGCTCGCCCTTCTGGTTCTCCGCCCAGAGGTCGATTTCGACGAAGTACCGGCCGCCGGAGCCGTGGCGGTCGCTCACCCGGCCCTTGCAGACCACGGTGTCGCCCGGCCACACCATCTTGATGAAGCGGACGTTGTAGCGCCGCAGCTGGCCGCCGCGCGCCCAGTCGCTGATGAGCTGGCCGAGCATGCCCATGACGAGCATGCCCGGGGCGTAGACGGACGGCATGCCCACGCTCTTGGCGTACAGCTCGTCCACGTGCACGGGGTTGTAGTCGCCGGAGGCGCCCGCGTAGCGCGACAGCTGCACGCGGTCCACGGGGGCCTTGGCGAGCGCCGGCAGCTCGTCACCGACGCGGATGGATTCGAAGTAGAGCTTGCGCGCGGGCATCAAACGGTCTCCTTGGCGGCACGCACCACCAGGGTGCGGCGGGCGCGGAAGACGAGGTTGCCCTCCTCGTCACGGCCTTCATCCTCGATGACCGCGATGTCCATCTTCCCGGACATGCCCGGCCGCTCGAAGACGTCAGACACGCGGGTGGACACGTAGATGCGGTCCCCCGCGAAGATGGGACGCTCGTAGTCGAACCCCTGTTCAGCGTGCAGCAGGCTCTTGATGCCCACCCCCAACAGCTCCCGCAGGTCCGCCGCGGAATGGAACGACGCGGGAAACGTGGGCGGCGCGACGATGGTGGGGTAGCCCGAAGCGCGGGCGTACTCCTCGTCGTAGTAGATGGGATTGTAGTCGCCGATCGCCTCGGCGAAGCGCCGGATGGCGCCCTTCTCCACCTCGTTGAGCGTCGGAGGCGAGGCGCGTCCAATCGCATTCTTGTCCAGCATGTCCCTCTCCTGATGAACCTTCAGCGGCCTGCCGGAAGCTCGAGCACCGTCAGGAGCCCGGCCTCCGCGGCCGTCAATCGTGGCGCGGCATTCACCAGCGCATTCGCGGTGGCCCGGTCGCCCGCCACTCCCCCCGGGATTTCCAGCACCAGCCTGGGATCCGCGTCGATTTCGATGCGATCCCTTGGATCTTCCGCCCCCACCGCGATGGTCAGCTCCAGGCGCACCCGCTCCTGACCCTCCTCCAATCCGACCACGGACTGGAACATGCCCGCGACGCGGCCTTTCTTCACCACAAATGCACCGCCGGAGATGTCCTCCTCGGCGAATACCGGCGCGACCTCCTCCTCGAAGTCGTCGCAGTCCAGGCCCAGGCCCAGCGCCGCGAGCGCCGCGGACTCCACCAGGCCCACGTGGCCCAGCTCCTCGCGGTCCACCAGGTCGAAGAACTCCTCCTCCGTCAGCCCCGCGCCCACCTTGCGCTGCAGGGCCTCACGGCGCGTGCGGGCATCCACCACCCGGCTCACCGTCGCCTTGCGCACCGGACCGCACACCTGGCCCGCGGTGGCCACCAGCCTGTCCAGCACGAAGCCCGGATTCACCCCGGTGCCCACGATGGCGACGCCCGCCTTCTGGGCCGCGCGCTCCAGCTTCTCCGCCAGCTCCGGGTACTTGAGGTACGGGAACGCCAGCTCCTCGCAGGTGCTCGCCACCGGCAGGCCCAGCTTCAGCGCCTCCAGCAGCTGGTCCATCACCTGCGCGAGCCGCGAGCTGGTGGCGTGCAGCACCACCACGCCCTTGCGGCGCCCCACCGCGCGCTCCAGCGATTCGGAGATCTTGAAGCGCGGCCCGGCCTGCCCCAGCACGTCCCCCAGGGGACGTCCCACCAGGGACGGCTGCGGGTCCACCGCGCCGATGAGTTCCACTTCGGGGGACGACAGGGCCGCCCTGGCAATCTCCTGCCCGATGAACCCCAGCCCCATCACCACCACCGGCACCGGCCCATCAGGGGCTCTAGCCATCGGAAATTGCTCCCGAATTCCAAGGGGTTACAAGCACTTACGACAGGTAGGGCCGCACCATAGAACACGCTTTGGCGAGCAGGCAAGCGTGACGTGGAGTCCGGCGAGCACACATTTGAGTGAATCTTCAAGAATTCCGGCTATTTAGCGACACTGGAAAGCTTGGGGGGGACTGCCTGGGGGTTTGGGAACCCGATATAAGAGTTTGGGAAAACGCAGCCCGCTCGCTCGGAGTGTACGCATCCATGGACCGGATCCTCGTGGTGGACGACGACGTGCTGATCCTCGCCGCGCTGTCCCGCATCCTGCAGGCGGAAGGATACAAGGTCGTGACGCACAGCGATCCGGTGCTGGCGGCCCGCGAGCAGGGCTTCGACGTGGTGCTGACGGACTTCATGATGCCGTACCTCAACGGCATCGAGCTGCTGTCGGCGCTGCGGGAGAAGAATCCACGGGCGGTGCGGCTGATGTTGACCGCGGCGGCGGACTTCAAGGTCGCGTCGGAGGCGGTGAACCGGGGCGAGGTGTTCCGCCTGCTGAGCAAGCCGTGGGCGTTGAGCGAGCTGATGAGCAGCGTGCGCCAGGCCTTCGAGCACCGCCGGCTGGTGGAGGCCAACGATCGGCTGACGCGCGAGGTCGCGCACAAGAACGAGGAGCTGCTGGAGGTAAACCAGGACCTGGAGCGCCGGGTCATCGAGCGCACCGCGGGGCTGCTGGATGGACTCATCAGCGCGCTGGACTACCGGGACACGGAGACGCAGTGGCACTCGCGGCGCGTGTCACTGTACGCGCGGCGGCTGGCGCAGGAGATCGGCCTCACGGGCCCGGCGCTGGACGTGGTGGAACAGGGCGCGCTCCTGCACGACATCGGGAAGATTGGCGTGCGCGACTCCATCCTGCTCAAGCCCGGACCGCTGACGCCGGACGAGTGGGTGGAGATGAAGCAGCACCCGGAGTTCGGCTACCGGATGCTGGCGAAGATGCCCTACCTGCATGATGCGGCGCTCATCGTCCTGCAGCACCAGGAGCGCTGGGACGGCAAGGGCTATCCGCTGGGGCTCAAGGGCGAGGACATCGTCGTGGGCGCGCGCATCTTCTGTCTCGTGGACACGCTGGACGCCATCACGTCCGACCGCCCCTACCGCAAGGGCCGCCCCATGAGCGTGGCGCGCGAGGAGATCCGCCGCTGCGCGGGCACGCAGTTCGACCCGGCGCTCGCGGACGCCTTCCTGCGCCTGCCGGAGACGGAGTGGGCCCGCATCCGCCGTGAGGTGGAGTCGATGGAGGAGTCGGAGAACCGCCGCTGGAACGGCGGGAAGCTCAACGCGCATGGCGAGCCGGAGCCCGCGCGCGCCAGCGGGGCCTGAGCGCACCGCGACCGCAGGGCCTTCAGGGGGCCTGGGTGCCGACGACAACGTCGTCGATGACCGTGCCCTCCAGCAGCGCATCCACGGTGTCCATGCCGGCGACGACCTCCCCGAACACCGTGTAGCGGCCGTCCAGGTGCGGCTGCGGCGAATGGGTGAAGAAGAACTGGCTGCCGCCGGTGTCCTTGCCCGACAGCGCCATCCCCACGACGCCGCGCGTGTACGGCCGCCGCGTCACCTCACAGCGGATGGAGTGCCCCGGCCCCCCC
>NZ_RAWG01000384.1 GCF_003611735.1 Corallococcus sicarius
CGCCAGCACCAGCCCCGCCACCACCCGGAGTCCTCGCCGCGGGATGGGCGCTCGCGGGTGCGGCGGTGCCACTTCGGACGGCGCCCTGCCTTCGGGGGCTGCGGCCCCGGCCCTGGGTGGGACTTCGGCCACCGCGCGTTTCGGACGCGGGCCTCGTCGCGGCGGTTGGTGCGGCGCCTTCGCCCATGCCAGGAGGTCCGAGGCCCGTCCCTTCGTGGTGGCGGTGTGCACGCTGTAGAAGTCACACAGGGGCACGTCCCACGCCTCCTCTGCTCCGGCCAGTGCTTCGGTCAGCTCCGTCGCCAGCGCGCCCGCGTCCGCGAAACGCGCCTCCGGGCGCTTCTCCAGGAGCCGCAGGCACACCCGGCTCAGCACCTCGGGCACCCGCGGATTCACCTCCCGGGGCGCGGACGGCGTGCGCGCCAGGATGGCGTCCACGAGGGACACGTCATCCGGCGCCTCGAAGGGGTAGCGGTCCGTCAAGAGCCAGTAGAGCATCACGCCCAGCGCCCAGAGGTCATCCGCCGGGCCCGCCACGTACTTCATGCTCGCGCCGTCCCTGCGGTGCTGCCACGCCTCGGGTGAGCGGTACTCGGGCGTGCCCGGGAGGAAGGGGTGGCGGGTGATGCCCGGCGCGCCCGGGTAGCCACCCACGCCGAAGTCCGCCAGCACCGCGCGCCCGTCTTCGGCGCGCACCAGCACGTTGCTGCCCTTCACGTCCCGGTGCACCACGCCTTCGCCGTGCACCGCCGCCAGGGCCCCTGCCACGTCCCGCGCCACGCCGGCCACGGCCCGGGCCGTGGGATTCACCTCGCGCGCCCACGTGTCCAGCGGGGCCCCGCGCACGTACTCCATGACGATGACGAGGAACTCGGGCTCCTCCGCCACCGGCCACAGGGTATGGGACAGCAGGCGCACCACATGCGGGTGCGACAGGTGTTGCAGGCGCAGCAGGATGGAGACTTCGCGCTCCGCCCAGCGGCCGGCCTCCTCCACCGGGAGGAACTTCAGGGCGAACAGCCCGCCCTCGCGCTCCCGGGCCAGATACACGGTGCCGTAGCCCCCCGCGCCCAGCTTGCGCTCCACGGTGTAGCCGCCAACGACGGTGCCCGGGGCAATGGACGGTGACGGGGGATTCAGCCTCACGGGCTTTCTCCAACGGAGCGGCGGGTGGCTGCGCTTGACAGAAGTGGGTGGATAAGAGCTAGTCAACCATGCTTCACGAGCATAGCTCGGAAGATGCCGTGACCGCGGCCTTTCCCTCCTCCCAGGAGCGTTCTCCCCATGTACGAAGCCTTCGCCGCCGAGTTGGGCCATGTCATCCGCGAGGCGCGCCACCGCGCGGGCCTGCGCCAGGACAAGGTCGCCGAGGCCCTCCAGCTCTCCGTGCCCCTCTATGCCCGCATGGAGCGCGGCAAGCTGATTCCCAGTGTCGCCGTGCTGCGGGACCTGTGCCTCACCTTGAATGTCTCCTCGGAGGCCCTGCTCCACCTCGCCACGCCCGGAGCACCAGGGGCCGCCGCCAGCCAGGAGGACCTCTCCTCACTGCGTGCGCTGCTCCACCGCGTGCGGGCCCTGCCGGAGGCCCGGTTCCAGTCCTTCCTCGCGCTCCTGGACACCCTGGAAGACGCGTAGCGGCTACGCTCCCCGCCATGAATCAACAGTTGGCGGAAATCATCGGCACCGCGGCCCGGGCGGCCCGGGACAAGATGGGACTCACCCAGGCGGAGGTCGCCGAGCGCATCCAGTTGACGCCCCTGGTCTACAGCCGTCTGGAGCGCGGGAAGATGCTGCCCAGCGTGCCTTCGCTGGTGCGGCTGTGCGCGGCCCTGCACCTGTCCCCCGAGGAAGCCCTGGGCTTCTCCCCGAAGAAGGCCCGCGCCGGGAAGAAGGGCGGGGGCGGGCCGGACGATGAGACCTTGCAGCGGTTGCTCTACATCTCGCGCAGGCTGGAGGCGGATCAGCTCACCGCCCTGCTGGGCGTCGCCACCGCCATGCTGCGCCGCTGACAACCCGCCGCGCACGCGTCCCGGCTCATTCCGCCCGTGGGGAAGGCTTCACCCCGTGCATGCCCGCATGATACTTGATGGGCATAGTCGATCATGCCCACCAGGGCATGTCCCGACAGGAGGTGTGCATGCGCGGTTCGCGTCTTCCGGTCTCCCCGTCGTGGTGTCTTGCATCCGCGCTGCTGCTCATGACCGGCCTCGCCGGTTGCGCCCGGAGGACGGAAGGCGTCTTCAGTCGCACCCGTGAGGTGCTGGCCGCGACGGACGACTTCGGGATGCTGCTCGTGGGCGCGGGGCTGTCGCCGGAGGAGCTTCCCCGGGGCGAGGAAGTCACCGTGCAGGAGGCCCGCCAGTTGCGGCTTCTCCTGTCATTGGTGGGCCACTCGCTGCGCGGCTTCGGTCCCAACGTCACCGCCGACTACCTTCTGGCCGAAGTGGTGACGAAGGGCGAGGCCGTGTCGCGCACCACGCTGAGCGAGCGGCTCGGGCGCTTCCAGGCCCTCGCGGTGCTGCGGCCCGACGGCTACATCGTGGCGGCGATGACGGGAAAGCCGCTGGAGTGCGTGGGCCCGGTGGGCGTCCAGAATGGAGCCTTGCGCGCGGGCGACTACCGCGTGGGCGCCTTCTACGCCAGCGAGGGCCAGGGCTACCGCGAGGACACCTCCCTCCCGCGTCTGCCCGCCCGGGCGTTCTTTCTCGAAGCCGCGGGCGACGAAGTTCCGTAGCCCGCGCTGCCGACTCGCCGTCCCTTCCCTCATCCCCTTCCCGCTTCGGAGCCCCGCCCATGACGAAGGCCACGTCCACGCCCTCGAACACCCCCACTCCCGTCGAGGACACGTCTGCCCTGCGCTCGGAGTGGAGCAGCCTGGAGCGCGCGGGCGTCACCCTGCGCACGCCGTCTCCCCTCACCGTGGACGCGACCACCTATACGTTCATCAAGCCCCTCGAGCGCCGGAGCATTGGCGAGGTGATGTGGCTGGCCCAACGCTCCACCCGCGACGGGCCATGCGGCCTTGTCGCCATCAAGCGGCTGTTGGGCCCGGCCAGCAGCCCGCGGCGTCACCGGCTCATCGAGGAGGTGGAGCTGGCCTTCCGCCTGCACCACCCCGCCATTGCCCAGGTGCACCACATGCGGATGCATGAGGGGATGCCGCACATCCTCATGGAGTACGTGGACGGGCCCAGCCTGGACACGGTGGTGAGCGCGGCGGCGGCACGCGGACGGCCTGTCTCCGCCGCCTTCGCCCTCTACGTCGCGGGCGAACTGGCTGAAGCACTGCACTACGCGCACACGGCGAAGGATGAAGCGGGCAGGCCGCTGGGTGTGGTGCACCGTGATGTGAGCCCGCGCAACGTGAGGGTGGAGGGACGCACGGGGGCCGTGAAGCTCACCCACTTCGGAGCGGCCTACTCGCTGCTGGCCAACCGCGAGGAGAGCCCGAAGACGCTCCTCAAGGGGGATGTGGCCTATGCCTCGCCGGAGTATCTCTTTCAGCAGCGGCCCCTGGATGCGCGCTCGGATGTCTTCTCGCTGGGGGTCACCCTGGCGGAGCTGCTGACGGGGGCGCACCTGTTCGACCTGGAGGACGCGACCCGCACCGGGCCCGTGGGCCCGCTTCGGCCGGAGGAGCGGCCCTCACTGCCCCTGGAGCAGATGCAGGGCTTCATGGATCGGTTGGGTCCAGAGGACGTGCAGCGCGCGGCAGCGGGCCTTCCGGAGTCGCTCCAGGCCCTTCTCCACAAGGCCCTCAGGAAGGAGCCCACCGAGCGCTACGCCACGGCGGGAGCGATGCGGGATGCCCTGCGCGAGGCCCTGGCCGGGCAGCCCCAGCCCTACGGGCGCAAGGAAGCCGCCGAGGAGTTGGGCCAGCTTCTCTCCGAGGCCACGGTCATCCGGGGCCGAGCGGAGTTCGCGGAAGCGGGCCTCTTCCCGGACATGCAGGACGCCCACGAGCTGGAGCCGGACGGGCCCACGAGTCCGGCCCCCGGGAGCAACCGTTCGGGGAACATGGATTGAGCGACCCGGTGCGGAGGCCACCGCTTCCCCGAACATCTTTGCTCCGGCGCCTGCCCGGCCGCGGCGCTACCGGGCGGGTGTGGGTGCTTCCGGCACCGCCAGTTCGAAGCGCGTGCCCAGGCCCTGCTTCGAGTCCACTTCCAGGGTGCCGCCGTGCGCCTCCACGATGCGCCGCGCGAGGTACAGGCCGATGCCCAGCCCCGTGGAGCCGGGGCCTCGCGCGAAGCGCTCGAAGAGCGTGGACAGCTGCTCGGGGGGGATCCCCGGTCCCTGGTCGATGATGGCGAACCGCGCCCACAGCCCCTCCGGACGCCGCTGCGCCTGCACTTCCAGTTCCACCGGCAGCCCCGCCGGGGAGTGCTTCAGCGCGTTCGCCACCAGGTTCTCCAGCACCTGACGGAGGCGCTCCGGATCCGCGATCATCACCAGCTCCTCGGGCCCGCGGTAGTTCACCGGGTGGGCGGGGATGCTCGCGGTGGTGGCCACCTCTCGCGCCAGCCCCGCCACGTCCACCGGCCGGGGGCGCAGGGTGAAGAGCCCCTGGTCCAGGCGCCCCACGTCCAGCAGGTCCTGGATGAGCCGGGTGAGCGAGCGCAGCGAAGAGGCCGCTCCGTCCGCGTCCCGTAAATCCTCCAGGTCCTGCTTGCGCGCGGCCCGCCGCTGGAGGAGCTGGATGCGGGCCTGGAGCGGCAGCAGGTAGTTGGCCATGTCGTGGGCCAGCACCGTGATGAGCTCCTCGGCCGCCGCCCGGCGCGCCTGCTTCACGGCCAGCTTCGTCAGCTCCTGGGCCAGCTCCACCCGGTGGGCCACCATGCCCACCCAGCGCGCCACGGCCGTGAGGAAGCGCAGGTCCTCCCGGGTGAAGAAGTCGTTCTTCGCCGACGACACCCCCAGCACGCCGCGGATCTCCTCGCCGATGGGCAGCGGCACCATCAGGGAGGAGCGGACCCCCAACCGGAACTTGATGCCGGGAAGCTCCTCCGGATCCTCCTCCTGGCGGCCCGTCATGAAAGGCTTTTCCGTCTCATACGCCTGCACGGCACGGCCCCCGTTGGCGAGCGGCATCCGGTCCAGGCCCAACGCCTGCTGCAGCCGCCCCATGGGCGTCTCACTCGTCCCGACGGCGACGAGGCACTGGGTGCTCCTCTCGATGAGGAAGACGTCCACCTTGTCGGCGTGCAGCAGCTCCGAGATGACCTGGCTCACCGTGTTCAGCGTGGGCCGCAGCTCGGCTGCGGGGAGGGACAGCAGGCTCTCCAGGGCCTGCAACCGTGGATCCGCCCGTGTGCCTTCGTTCTCCAGGTCCCGCTCAGTCACACCCCAAGGGTGGCGATGCGCACCAGCCAGGGCTACCCGTCCCTTCGCCCCGCAGACGGGTCCTCCGGCGGCCAGGCAGGCGGGGGGCGCTTCGACCGGCGCCACCCACCCACGCCCATGGCCAGCACCAGCGCGCAGAGCAGCACGGCCAGGACCCAGCTCGCGCCCTGCCCCGGGACGCCCGCGGCGTCGTCGGCCCGCCGCACGGGCACCAGCGCGGCATCCCCCATCACCACCACCCCCGCCCACGCCGCCGCGGGCTGACCGTCCTCCTGCGCCTCGCGCTGGGCGGAGCGCAAGGCCTGCGCCACGCCCTGCCCTGAAGCCAGATGTCTGTAATAGCGCTCCAGGAGCCATGCGGCCTCCGCGTCTCGCATGGGCCACAGGCTGGCCACCACCGCGCGCGCGCCGGATTCGAAGAAGGCCCTCGCGAGGCTCAGCACCCCTTCTCCCGCGAGCAGCGCGCCGGACGCGCCCTGACAACTGGAGAGCACCACCAGCGCGTCCCACAGGTGCAGCTCCGCGATCTCCCGGGGCTGGAGGAGGCCGTCCTCCTGCGAAGCGCCCGGGGCCAGCACCAGGGCGGAGCGCTCGGGCGCCTCGACGTCCACGACGGCGTGCGCGGCCACGTGGAGGATGCGCACGACGTCCAACCGCGACGCCTTCAGCGCCTGCTCCGACGCCTCCGTCCCCACCAGCAGCCGGGGCCGCACGTCGGTGTCCTCCAGGGCCTCCTGCACGGTGCGCCCTTCGCGCCTCGCCTCGGGCAGCGCGCCCAGGCTCGCCGTCTCTCCGAACACACCGCCCCGCGACGAGGCCACCGTCGTCGTGCCCGCCGGGGCGCCGCTGCGGTCCGGATCCGCCAGCACCAGGGCCTCGCCCGCCGGGGGCCGCTCCGACCGCTCCCGCCAGTGGTGCAGCAGGCTCGCGGAGGGCACCCGCGCGAGCTCGTAGCGGGAGATGAGCGGCGGCCCATCCGCGCGCTCGCGCAGCGCCGGGAAGGCCAGGTCATGCAGCGGCCCATCCGGCACGAGCAGCAGGCGGGACACGCGCGGCGGCAATTCGCGCAGCACCGGCGCGAGGAGCTGGGCGTACAGCGCGGCGGCGGTCCCGGCCTCCGAACCATCCCGGCGCTCGATGAGCCCGGACAGGAGCGCCACGGCGGGACGCAGCCGCGCGCGCTCCGGGATGCGGTGCGCGCGCGTCCCCCCGCGCGTCACCGCCAGCACCCACGCGCCCCCCCCGGGCTCGCCCTGGAGGTCCTGGTCCGTGCCCACGAGGAAGACGAGCAGCGCTTCGTCCTCTCCCAGGTTCTGCTCGGTCTGCGCGAGCGACGCGAACTCGACGGCGTCGTGCCGGGGCGCCGGACGCAGCTCGCGCTCCCGCCGCTCCAGCTCCTGCAGCTCGCCCAGCAGGCGCGTGCGCTCGGACGCGGGCAGCGTGGTCTCCAGGAGGCGCCGCTGCGTGGTGGACAGGCCGCGCAGCACCAGGACCCGCTCCAACTGGCGCTCCGGTGAGTCCGCGCCGAGGGCGAGCGCGCGGGAGGCGACGAGCGCTTCGAACAACGTCCGCGCCCGCAGCCGCTCGCTCACCGCGAAGGCGCGCTCCAGGGCCTCGCGGGGCGGCAGGGCGGACGTCTCCCCGGCCTCCAGCGTGCGCCCGGCGAGCCGGTGATAGTCCTGGACCCAGCCGGAGAACAGCTCCGCCTGGCTGGACGCGTCCTTCTGCAACTGGCGCAGCACCTCCACCGCGTCCAGCGCGCGCTCCGCCTGTCGCAGGGCTTCTGGCAGGGGCCGTGTGCGGAAGGCCACCATGGAGCGCGCGCGCCACGCGGAGGCGAGGTAGCGCGGGTTGTCGTGCTCGGCGGCCAGCGCCAGGACCGCGTCCGCGTCGCGCTCCGCGGCGGCGGCGTCCACCCCCGCGAGCCGCTCCGCGCGCGTCCACAGGCACGCCATGCGCCGCTCGGGCAGCTTCGCCTCCAGGGCCAGCTCCAGGCAGCGCCGCAGGTGTTCGTCCGCCTCGCGCCGCTCCTCCGGGCTGTCCCCCAGCAGCTCCGCCACCATGCGCAGGGACTGCGCTTCGAAGGCCTTGCTCCCCGCCTTCCTCGCCGCATCGAGCGCTTCACGCGCGAGGCGCAGCAGCGCCGGCCGGCCTCCCGGTTCGGGACGCTCCTCGTTGCGCCGCAGCGCGAGGTTCGCGAAGGCGAAGCGCACGCGGGCCTCGGTGCCCACGTCGCGGGTGCTCCGCGCGAGCTCCGCGAGCCGCGCATAGGCATCCTGCGCTTCGTCGAAGTGCCCCAGGGTCGCGCTCACGGTGGCCAGGGGGTTCAGCAGCTGCTTCTTCACGCCGTCGCTGCCCCCGGGGAAGGCGAGCGCCTCCGCGCGCTTGAGGAGGCGGTAGGCGCGTCCCAGGTCCTGTCCCAGGTCGGAGAGTTCAGCGGCCTCCAGGATGAGCGCGCGCACCTGGAGCTGGGCGTCACCGGAGGCCCGCGCCACCTCCCCCACCC
>NZ_RAWG01000385.1 GCF_003611735.1 Corallococcus sicarius
GCGCAGGTGATAACCCCGCCCCCGGGCCGCGCCGAACGAAGCTCCGTGAAGAAGTGTGAACCACCGCAACAGTCCACCTCACGCCCCCCCGGCCCCCACCCTGGACGTCCAGTCATTTCCACGGGTTGTCACAACCCACCAGGCCCCGGCGCTCACCGGCCAGCACCCGGAGCGAAATCTTCGCATGCCATGCGAGCGCTTCCGGGACTTTCCGGCGAAGGCGAGTATGCTCCGGCCTCCCCCCTTTTCCGGCCCCGCCTGCTCACCCGTGGCAGAACCCAGTCTCCAGCAATTCGGCAAGTACGTCCTGGTCTCCAAGATTGCCGCGGGGGGCATGGCCGTCACGTATCGCGCGCGCCTGACGGGTGCGGCCGGCGTGACGAAGCCGTGCGTCATCAAGCAGATCCTCCCGCACTTCGTGGACGACCACGACTTCGTGGAGATGTTCATCAGCGAAGCGCGCGTCGCGGCCGGCCTCACGCACGGCAACATCGCGCAGATCTTCGACTTCGGTGAGGTGGACGGGCAGTACTTCATCGCCATGGAGCTGGTGCACGGCCAGCCCCTGTCCAAGGTGCTGCGCCGCGCGTCGCGCGCCGGGGTGGGCTTCCTGCCGCAGCCCCTGGCGCTGCACATCGCCAGCAAGCTGTGCGAGGGCCTGGACTACGCGCACCGCCACGTGGGCGAGGACGGCCAGACGCTGGGGCTCGTGCACCGCGACGTGTCCCCCGACAACGTCCTCATCTCCTACGAGGGCGAGGTCAAGGTCATCGACTTCGGCATCGCCAAGGCCACGAGCGCGGTGGAGGCCAAGACGTCGCCCGGCACGCTCAAGGGCAAGTACCCGTACTTCTCCCCCGAGCAGGCCCGGGGACAGCAGGACCTGGACGCCCGCACGGACGTGTACGCCGCGGGCATCGTCCTCTACGAGATGCTGTGCGGACGGCGCCCCTTCGAGGGCGAGTTCGTCACCGTGCTGCCGCGCATCATCGACGGGGACTGCCTGCCCCCGTCCGCCGTCAACCCGGGCGTGGGCGAGGAGCTGGAGCAGATCGTCGCGCACGCGATGGCGGTGGACCGCGACGCGCGCTACCAGACGGCGAAGGACCTGAGCGAGTCGCTGGTGGAGATGCTCTACCGCGACACGCCCCGCTTCACGCCCACGATGCTGAGCCAGCTGATGACGTACCTCTTCGCGGAGGAGCTGGCCGCCGAGGGACGCAAGGTGGAGCTGCCGCCCAGCTTCAAGGATCAGCTCGCCGCGTGGCAGTCCCCGTCGTCGGAGCCGTCCCAGGGCCGCGCGCGGCTGCCGTCCAGCAACGGCCGCTCATCCAGCCCCGGCAACCCCGCCGTGGTCCGCCCGTCCAGCCCCGGCGTGGCGCGTCCCTCCAGCCCCGGCGTGCGCTCGCCCGGCACCCCGGCCCTGCGCCCCGCGAGCGACGGCGCCGCGCGCCGTAACAGCACCACGCAGGCCACCGCCGTGCGCCGCACCACGGGCACGCGCCGGGTGACGACCCCGGGCAGCACCCGCGAGGCCACCGGCGTCGGCCGCCGCCCCCTGCCGCCGGAGCTTCCGCCCGAGCCGGACACCGACTCCGGGATGGAGCCCACCGCGATGCCGCGGTCGCCCGCCACGTTCGCCGCCCCGCGCGACACGCCGGTGGAGACCGCCGCCGCGCTGCAGACGGAGACCGGGCCGGAGGATCAGGCCGCGCCCCGGGTGCGCACCAGCGTGGATGACGTGCGCGAGAAGCTGGCCGCCGAGGCCGCCGAGCGCGAGCGCAAGCGCGTCAAGCAGGTGCGGTCGCTGAGCATGGGCGTCTTCGCCGCCGCCCTGGCGCTCATCTTCATCGGCGTGGCGCTCCGCTTCATCTTCCCACCGGAGACCGTCGACGAGCTCGCCGGTGACGCCGCCATCCTGTGGATCACCTCCAAGCCGGAGGGGGCCGCCATCGTCGTCAACGGCCGGCCCGCCGGCAAGACGCCCAACCGCGTCGTGGGCGCGGACGTGCGCACGCCGCACACCATCGTCATCACCAAGCCGGGCTACCGCGCGTGGACGCGCCGCTTCTCCCCCAACCAGGCGGAGTACCACCTCAAGGCGGAGCTGGAGCTGGCGCCCGCGAGCGCCCAGGCGGCGTCCGTCATCACCACCGCGCTCCTCCCCGACGCGGGGGAGCCCGACGCCGGCAGCACGGTCGCCGCCGCCGCCCTGGACGCTGGGGCCGCTGGAGACGCCGGAGACGCCGGAGCCGACCCCACGACGGACGCGGGGACCGCCGTCGCCGCCGCGCCGGGTGACGCGGGCGACGACTCCGAGCTCACGGGCAAGGACCGCGAGATGCGCGTGGTGGACTACCCCACGCGCCTCCTGGTGCTGCGGCCCATGTACAACGCCCTGCCGCTGCCGGAGTACCCGACGGCCACCATCGACGTGTCGCCCGGCGCGGCCTACTCGGTGTGGACCGAGGGCAGCGCGGCGTTCGCGGAAGGGGACGGCGTCGCGTCCGGCACGCTCGTGTACTTCGCGGAAGGAGACCTGCCCGCCGACAGCGCCGTGGGCTTCGTCAGCGCCGCGCCCCGCACCCTCAAGGGCGCGAAGAAGCTGCACTTCTTCGCGCTGGATGACACCGGCCCGGAGGACAACCGCGGCTCCATCCGCGTGCACCTGCGGCAGTCCGCGTACATCCCGCCGCGCTCGGTGCTCTTCGAACCCCAGAAGAACGCCGTGCAGGTGAAGCCCCAGCACCAGATGCTGCTGCGCGGCCTCAACCCCAGGTCCACCTACCTCTTCACCGTGCGCGACGACTTCGCCGAGGTGAAGGGGGGCACCCAGGGCCGCATCCGCACCGTGCTGTGCGTGGAGAAGGGCCCCAGCCAGGAGGCCGTGCGCCGCACGCACCGGCTGTTCGAGGCGGGCAAGCGCTACCAGGTGTCCGGCGTGAAGGACCTGCGCTGCGTCTTCCCGGACCTCAGCCTGGGCGACAACCAGGGCGCCATCGACTTCGACATCGTCGACGTGACGAACATGTCCCGCAAGGAGCGCGCCGAAGCGCTCCGCGGTGCCAACCGCTCCGAGCGCTAGCCCCCGCTTGAGCAGCCGGGCATCCGGGCCCCCGCCAGGAGGCCCGGTTGGCAGCCGGGCATCATGGCCCTCCAGGGCATCACCCTGACGCGCTGCTCCCGCGCGAGAGGGCAGTGCCTACCCTCACGGACATCCACATTCTCTCTGTTGGGAGTCCGTTCATGATGCCTGTGCTGTCCTCGACTGGTCTGGTGCTGCACAACCTGGGTCTCGCCGCCGGCTTCGGTGGCACGTTGTTCGGGAAGATCGCGCTCAACCCGGCGGTGAAGGTGCTGGACTCGCACGAGGAGCGGGGTCAGGTGGCCAACGCCGCCTGGAACGGCTTCAACATCGTCAACGCGGCATCCGTGGGGCTGGCGGCCATCACCTGGCTGGTGGGCCGCTCGCAGCTGACGGGCAAGGAGATTGACAGCACCACGCGCGGGCTCGTCATCGCCAAGGACGTGCTGCTGGGCGCCACCGTGGCGCTGGGCGCGGCCAACATCTTCGGCGGTGCCTTCCTGGCCAAGCAGGCGCCCGAGGGCGCCGTGCCCGCCGAGACGGGCCTCACCCCGACGGCCAACACGCCGGAGACGGCCGCCAAGACGATGAAGGCCATGGACGTGGGCGGCATCGTGAACCTCGCCACGATGGCGGGCGTCATCGCCATCACCGCCATCCTCAACATGCGCGCGGGCGCTTCCACGCGCTGGTCGCTGGTCGCCAGGTTCCTTCCGTAAGGGCTTCCGGGGCTGCTTCGCGCGGCCCGGCTCAAAAAGGATGGGAAGGGCACGTGGGCGCGGAGCCGAAAAACGGCACCGGGCCCACGGGTCTTTTGTCCCGGGGCCCGGCGCGTGCTTCACGAAGGGACGGCGAACCTCAGATGTCCAGGTTCTGCACGTCCAGGGCGTTGCGCTCGATGAACTCGCGGCGGGGCTCCACCGCCTCGCCCATCAGCAGCGAGAAGATGTCGTCGCTCTCCACCGCGTCCTCCACCCGCACCTGGAGCAGCGTGCGCGTGACGGGGTTCATGGTGGTGTCCCAGAGCTGCTCCGGGTTCATCTCTCCCAGGCCCTTGTAGCGCTGCAGGCCCAGGCCCCGCTGCGCGTCCTTGCGCACCGCGGCCAGCACCTCCTGCACGGAGAAGGCCGTCACCTCGCCCGCGTCCACCTTCACGCGGTAGGGCGCCTTGCCCAGCGAGTTGAAGGCCTCGCGCAGGGTGATGAGCTCCTGGTACTCCGGCGACGACAGGTAGGCGTGATCGAACACGGACTCGCGCATGGAGCCGTTGAGGTCCGTCAGCACCACCAGCTTCTTGGACTGGTGCTCCGGGTCCTGCTCCACGCGCCGGGACATCCGGCCCATCACGTCCGGCATGCGCCGCTGGCAGTACTCGCGCATCGCCAGGTACTCCTTCTCCACCGCCTGCTCGTCCGCGAGCAGCTCCGCGCGCAGGTCCGTCGCCTGCACCAGCGCGTCCACGATGCGCGCGTCGCGGCGCTTGGCCTGCTTCTCCAGGCGCTCCTCGTAGGTGATGACCTTCTCCAGCAGCACCTTGAGCTCGCTGCCCCCCAGCTCCCCCGCGGGCGTCTGCACCCGGGCGTGCTCGGCGGCGATCTTCAAGAGGTACTCGTTGAGGTCGCGCTCGTTCTTGACGTAGCTGTCCTTCTTGTTGCGCGTGACTTTGTAGAGCGGCGGCTGCGCGATGTAGACGTAGCCCCGGTCAATCAGTTCGCGCATCTGCCGGTAGAAGAACGTGAGCAGCAGCGTGCGGATGTGGCTGCCGTCCACGTCTGCGTCCGTCATCAGGATGATGCGGTGGTAGCGCGCCTTGCCCGGGTCGTAGTCCTCCGCCCCGATGCCCGTGCCCAGCGCGGTGATGAGCGTGACGATTTCGGCGCTGGTCAGCATCTTCTCGAAGCGCGCCTTCTCCACGTTCAAGATCTTGCCGCGCAGCGGGAGGATGGCCTGGTTGCGCCGGTCCCGGCCCTGCTTGGCGGAGCCGCCTGCGGAGTCACCCTCGACGATGTACAGCTCGCTCTCATGCGGGTCGCGGCTCTGGCAGTCCGCGAGCTTGCCGGGCAGGCCTCCGCCGTCCAGCACGCCCTTGCGGCGCACCGTCTCACGGGCCTTGCGGGCCGCGATGCGCGCGCGGCACGCGTCGCCCACCTTGGCCACGACCTTCTTGGCGACGGGCGGGTTCTCCTCCAGGAAGGACGCGAGCTGGTCGTTCACCATCTGCTCGACCAGGCCCTTCACCTCACTGTTGCCCAGCTTCGTCTTCGTCTGCCCCTCGAACTGGGGGTTGGACAGCTTCACGGAGATGACGGCGGACAGGCCCTCGCGCGCGTCCTCGCCGGTGGGCGTCTCCTTCAGGTCCTTCCACGCCCCACCCTTCTCCGCGTAGCTGTTGAGCGTGCGCGTGAGCGCGGCCTTGAAGCCGGACAGGTGGCTGCCACCCTCGTGGGTGTTGATGTTGTTGGCGAAGGTGAAGATGCGCTCGTCGTAGCCATCGTTCCACTGCATGGCGATCTCCAGCGACACGCCCTCCCGCTCCGACTTGATGAAGACGGGCTTGTCGTGCAGCGCCTCCTTCGCCTTGTTGAGGTACTCCACGAAGGACGCGATGCCGCCGTCGAACTTGAAGTCGTGCTCCTTCTGCGTGCGCTCGTCGCGGATGGTGATGTGCAGGCCCGCGTTGAGGAACGCCAGCTCGCGCAGACGCTGGCTGAGCGTCTCGAAGTTGAAGTCCGCCGTCTCCATGATGGTGGGGTCGGGCTTGAAGTGGATCATCGTGCCGCGCTTGTCCGTGGTGCCCACCTCCACCGGGGGGCTGTTGGACACACCGCGCGCGTAGCCCTGTTCAAACACCTTGCCGTTGCGCTGGATGCGGACCTTGAACCACTCCGAAAGGAAGTTCACGCACGTGACGCCCACGCCGTGCAGGCCGCCGGAGACCTTGTACGCGCCGTTGCCGAACTTGCTGCCGGCGTGCAGCTCCGTGAGCACGACCTCCAGCGTGTCCTTGTGCTTGAACTTGGGGTCCGGGTGCGGGCCCACGGGAATGCCGCGGCCGTTGTCCTGGACGCTGAGCGAGCCGTCCACGTGGATGACGACTTCGATGTCCGTGCAGTAGCCGGCGAGCGCCTCGTCCACGGAGTTGTCGACGACCTCGTAGACGAGCTTGTGCAGCCCGTAGGTCATCGTGTCGCCGATGTACATGCCGGGGCGCTTGCGGACGGCCTCCAGCCCTTCGAGCTTGGTGATGCTGTCCGTCCCATAATCGGCGGGCGGCGCGGCCAGCGCGGCGCCGGTAGCGGGGGTCTTTTCCATGTGAAACGTGTCCTTGGGAAAGGCTGCCGTTGCGACAGGGCTGAGCCTGCTGTGCCTACCACCACCCGGCATCCCGGACAAGGTCCGGGAGCCCGCGCAAGGCTGCGAAAAGATTCATGAATCAGGCGTCGAAACGCGAGGGCGGGAGACGGTCCTCCAGCGCCGCGATCAACTCTTCATAAACAGCTTTGCGGGCGAAGAGATGCCGCGTCACGAGCACCCTTCCCTCCTCCTTCAGGAACAGGCCCAGCACGCTCCCTTTGCGGCCGACCCGGCGCACGGAATCAATCTGTCCCCAGTGCAATTCCAGCGGCGTGCCGCTGAAGGGCCGGGACACCCGCACGCCCGCGCTGTCCAGGGTGACGCCCCACGCCGCGCGGGGGCGCAGGCGGTGGACGGACACCAGGAAGGTCAGCATCAGGCCGGCGCTGATGCCGGCGCGCGCCATGGCGAGCAGCCCCCCGCCCCCGCGGTAGTCCGCCAGGGCCCAGGCGGTGAGGACCGCGAGCAGGCATGCGCCCAGGAAGAGGGCGATTCGGGTGGGGCGGGGATCGAAGGAGAAGAAGCGCTGGCTCATGGCGGCGTGAAGCTGGAACCTAATCCCCGGGCGCACGGTGTGCGCGCCCTTTCCTCCAGGGCTGTTCTTTGGCTGTCGCCTCCGCGTCTAGGCTCCGCGCCCGCAATGACGGATGCCGAACTCACCTCGCGGCTGCACGCCAACCTCATCGAATTCAAGCGCCTGCAGGCCGAACGCGGTTCGCTGCGCCACCTGCGCCTTCCGGGCGTGGAGGCCTTCGCGCTGCCCTCGTACCAGGACGCGCACTTCCAGCAGGTCCTCTTCAGCCACGCGGACGCGCTGGCCCAGGCGCTGCCCGCGCTGGGCGACTTCTACCGGGGCCTGGGCCTGTCGCGCTGGCGCATCACCCTGACGCCCGGACAGCCGGACGCGAAGCGCGTGCTGGCCGCCGGAGGCTACCGGCCGGACTTCACCGTGCCCGCCATGGGCGCCTGGCTGAAGGATCTGCCGGACGTGACGCCCGGGGTGCCGGTGGAGTCCGTGGACGGGATGCAGGACCTGGTGGAAATCAACGCGAAGGCCTACGGCCCCGAGTGGCGGAAAATCCTCTCCATCTGGCAGCAGCCGCCCCCGCCACACGTACACACGGTGGTGGCGCGCGACGGGGGCGAGCCCATGTCATGCGGGATGGCGGTGGACGTGGCGGACACGGCGGGCGTGTACCTGGTGGCCACCGCGCCG
Organism: Corallococcus sicarius; assembly: GCF_003611735.1. Lineage (GTDB taxonomy): Bacteria > Myxococcota > Myxococcia > Myxococcales > Myxococcaceae > Corallococcus > Corallococcus sicarius. Next base: position 7,656 of record NZ_RAWG01000385.1, read on the forward strand.
GAGGCCCGGGGCCTGGGGCTGGCCACCGCGCAAGGCTGCGAAAAGATTCATGAATCAGGCGTCGAAACGCGAGGGCGGGAGACGGTCCTCCAGCGCCGCGATCAACTCTTCATAAACAGCTTTGCGGGCGAAGAGATGCC
>NZ_RAWG01000386.1 GCF_003611735.1 Corallococcus sicarius
GCCGGTGCCAACCCCAGCGGGAGGGTTGGCACCGGCATTGCTCTACAGCCAGGCAACACGGCGGAGTCGCAGCGGGCCTGAGAAACACTGCGCGACCCCGTCACCCTGGTAGGGGGTTCCATTGGGGAACCCTCGACGCCCACCGTCTCGGCCGGCCCCGAGGCGGTGGGCGACTTTTTTTCTACTCCAGCTCGCCCGCGAACGGGCCCGACTGCTGCTTCTCCAGCAGCCAGACGCCGTCCCGGAAGACGAACTCCGAGGTGACGGTGTCCGTCTGCTCGGAGGCGGAGGGCAGGCGCATCCACTGGACGCGGCTGTGCACGGTGGCGTGCTTGCCGTCCTCGGCCAGCTTCACGTCCTCGATTTCATAGTCGGTGACGGTGAGGTCGCGCTCGTCGTGCAGCTCGCGGCGCTGGCGCTCGAAGTCCTGGCGCTCCTCGGGGACGAGGAAGCTGGACAGGGCACGGTAGTTGCGCCAGCGCAGGTTCTTGTGGAAGCCCTCCACGACGGGACGGAGGGCCTCCAGGTCCGAGGTGGGGGGAGTGTGGGCACAGGCCCCACCGAGGAGCAGGGCGAACATCAGGGCAGGCAGGCGATTCACGTGCGCGAGGCTACCACCGGCTGGGCGCGGGGCACGACGGCAGTGCTATGGTCCGCGCTCCCCCGCCCGAGCACCGGAGTCGCGACTCAACATGGCCAAGTCGATGGTGGAGCGCTACGAGCAGCTCCTCCGGCAGGACCCGACCTCTTCCGTCTTCGTGGAGCTTGCGAAGGCGTTGTTGGAGAAGGGAGACGCGGCGCGCACCATCGAGGTGTGCACCCAAGGCATCGCCCACCACCCCACGTCCACCGTGGGCCGGGTGTTGTGGGGCAAGGCCCTCATCCAGTTGGGCCGGCCCGCCGAAGCGATGGAGCAGTTCGACCAGGCCATCGCCATCGAGAAGGACAACCCCTACGCCTACAACCTCATTGGCGAGGTGTTGTTGCAGCGCGGGCTGTACCGCTCGGCGCTGCCCATCCTTCGCAAGGCCGTGGCCCTGCAGCCCAACAACGGGCGCGTGAAGCAGTGGTTGGATCAGGCCCAGCAGGCGCTGTCCGGTGGACCCGCGCCCATCTTCGCGGACCTGGGCACCCTGGTGGTTCCGGCGGCGGCGCCGGACGAGGACGAGCCCAAGGCCCCGGAGTCGGGGGAGGCCGCTCCGTCCGCGTTCGATGCGCGAGCCGCGGCCGCGGCGGGACTGGAGCCGCGCCGCGCCCGGACGCAGACGCCCGTGGGTGGCGTGGAGCGTGCGCCGACGGGTGAGGCCGCGAGCGGGGAGGCGCGGACGGGGGAGGATGGCTCCGCCGGTGCTTCGGAGGCGCGTGCCTCTGAGGACTTGGACGGTGCGCGAGGTGAGGGCGCCGAGGCCCCCGTGGATCCGGGACAGGAGCCGGGCTCCGGACGTGGTCGTGCGGCGCGTGGGCCTTCGGATCCGGGGCAGGAGCCGGGTTCGGGGCGCAGTCTTGCGGCGCAGGGTGCGCCTTCGGATCCGGGCCAGGAGCCGGGCTCCGGGCGTGGACGTGCGGCGCAGGGCCCTTCGGATCCAGGGCAGGAGCCGGGGTCCGGACGTGGGCGCGCGGCGCAGGGTGAGTCTTCGGATCCGGCCCAGGAGCCGGGTGCCGGTCAGGGACGTTCCCCTCCGATGCTGGCGGATATCCCGGAGCCTGCGGCCGACGAGGCCTCCGGGGCGCTGAGCGGCGGCCTGCTGGGAGACCTTCCGCCTCCGGAGACGACGGCGCGGGCCCGCACGGTGGCGCCGGCTGCACCCGTGGTGGTGACGGCGACGTCGGGCGGCAAGCGCTCGCTGCTGGACGACATCCCGGATGCCTCGGAGCTGGCGGCGGCGGCGGCTCGCAACAAGGCCGCTGCGAACGCGCAGGACACGGAGGCGCTCGCGTCGAAGTACGAGCGCGAGATGCACGAGAAGATCGCCAAGGAGCGGGCGAAGCAGTCGCTCCTGGAGCGCTACGGCACCAAGACGGTGGCCCTCTTCGTCGCGCTCATCTTCCTGGGCGCGAGCGCGGGCTTCTTCCTGCTCTACCGCTCCCGCCAGGGCGGCCAGACGCTGTCGGAGACGTTGGAGCTGGCCCGCCGCGCCATCGCGCAGGACACCGGCGTGTCGCTGGACGAAGCGCTCCGGCAGCTCGAGCGCGCACGGGACATGGACGAGTCCAGCGCGCAGGCCTGGGCGCTCACCGGCTATGCGCACGCGCTGCGCTTCCAGGACCACGGCGCTTCGACCGAGGACCGGCGGCTGGCGCTGGAGGCCCTGGAGAAGCCGGGCGTGAGGGACGGCTTCAGCGGGCTGGTGCTCGCCACCAACCAGCTCGTCGCCGACGAGCGGGGCCGTGAGTCGGCGCGCCGCGCGCTGCTCGCCTCGCAGGACGACGTGACGGAAGTGCACGCGCTCGCGGGCAGCCAGCTGCTGGCCGCGAAGGACGAGAAGAAGGCCCTGGACCGCTTCGACCGCGCGCTCAAGGCGTCGCCGAGCAATGTCCGCGCGCTGGTGTCTCTGGGCGGCTACTACCTGGCCTCCGAGGACTTCCCGCAGGCGCTGGAGATGTTCAAGCGCGCGCGCGAGGTGTCCAAGGAGCATCCGGCCGCCCGCATCGGCATGGCCGAGAGCCGGCTCGCGCTGGAGCAGGAGCTGGATGCGGCCCTCGCGGACGTGGCGCCGCTGGCGCAGGACCCGAAGCTGCCCCCCGCGCTCAAGCCCCGTCAGCAGCTCGTGCACGGAGAGCTGCTGTCCGCGCTGGGCAAGTATGACGAGGCCCGCACGATGCTCACCCAGGGCACGCAGGGGCCGCTGGCCATGGACTTCCAGTTGGCGCTCGGGGCCGCGGGCCGCGCGGCCGGCAAGCTGGAGGCTGCGCAGCAGGCCTATGAGGCCGCGCTGAAGCTGCAGCCCAAGAGCGACGAGGCGAAGGAGGGACTCGGCCGCACGCTGCTGGACCGCGACCGCGAGCGCGAGGCGCTCCAGCGGCTGGAGGCGGACGGCGGCCGCAAGGTGGCGCTGGTGCGCGGTGCTGCATACGCGCGGCTCGGGGACTGGAAGCGCGCCCGTACGGAGCTGGCCCGCACGCGCGTGAACGACCGCTACCCGCCGGAGGCCGTGGCGTGGCTGGCCCTGGCGGACGCGAACGAGGGCAACGGCGCCCAGGCGCGCGACGTGCTGGAGAAGGCGCTGGCCAAGCGGCCTCGCACCGACCTGCGCGTGGCGCTGGGACAGGTGTACTGGCGTGAGCGCGCGCTCGACAAGGCGCAGGCCCAGTTCGACGAGGCGCTGAAGGATCCGCGCGACTACGAGGGCGCGTGCTCACTGGGGCGGCTGCTCCTGGCGCGCGGGCTGCCGGACATGGCCCTCAAGCCGCTGACGCAGGCGGTGGCTCGCAACGGCTCGCACGGCGAGTCCCGCGACGCCCTGGGCCGCGCGCTCCTGGCGCTGGGCCGCACGCCGGAGGCGCTGAAGCAGTTCGAGGCGTGGCAGCTGGACAACCCGGGCAACGCGGCGGCGCACAAGGGCTTCGCGCTGGCGCTGTACCAGTCCGGCCGTCGCAAGGAGGCGGAGGGCGCGTCGGGCCGCGCGGTGAAGCTCGCGCCGGACGACGCGGAGGGGCAGCGGCTGCGCGCGGCGCTCCTGTTCGCCAACGGCGACGCGAAGGGCGGCTTCTCGGCGCTGGAGCGCTCCAACAAGCTGGACTCCAAGAACCCCGACACCTTCTGTGAGATTGCCCAGGCGTTCCTGCGCCAGGGACAGGTGGAGAGCGCGGACGCGGCCTTCGCGGCGGCCCGGCGCGAGGGACCGGACGCGACGTGCGGCCGCGTGGGCGAGCTGTACGCGCAGCTTCCCGCCGGAGGCCGCGGGGCGGCGCGCACGCTGCAGGACCTGGCCGACAAGGCGCCCACCGTCTGGGACAAGGCCTTCGCCCAGACGACGCTGGCGCGGGTGCTGCTGGGCGCCGGCGCGGTGAAGGAGGCGCGCGCCGCGGCGGACGAGGCCGTGAAGCTGGCCCCCTTCAACGGGCGGGCGTACCTGGCGCTGGGCCTGGTGGCCTTCAAGCAGCGGCAGGAGGCCCCGGCCCGCGAGGCCCTGGCCAAGGCGGTGGTGCTGGAGCCCACGGATGGTCTGGCGCACCTGGCGCTGGCGGACGTGCTGGTGCGCGAGTCGTCCGAGCTGCTCCGGGCGGTGGAGGCCTACGAGGCCTTCCTGCGCCTGGCCAGCGGCGCGCCGGAGGCAAACCGCGTGAAGAAGGCGCTGCCACTCCTCAAGCGTCGGGCGTCGAGATAGCGTGATCGACGTGCGCGAGCGGCCCCCGTCGTCCCCCCTGCTGCAGGTCATGTGGGGCAACGCCTTCCTGCTGTCGGTGCTCTACCTGCTCGTGGGCATCGTCGTGGAGTTGATCCGCCGGCGCTACCGCTCGCCCTTCTTCGAGCGCCTGTCCATGGCGCTCGACTCGCTGCCGGCGCGCGCGCTGGAGCTGACGCACGGCCTGGAGCCGCTGCGGGAGGCCTACTTCAACGGCCGCGTCTCCGACCTCGGCGTGCGCGTCATCTTCGGCGCCGTCACCGTGGCGGTCATCTTCCTGCTCGCGCTGGTGGTGGGCGTGCTGATGGCCGGGCTGCGGTGGGCCGTCCTCCGCGCCGCCAGCAGCAGGAGCGGGCCCCCGAAGGCCTGAGGGGCCTAGCGGCGCAGCTTCGACGACTTGCGCACGCGCGGGGGCACGGGCGTGGCCTGCGGCTCATGGCCCGCGGCGCGCGCCATCAGGCAGATGTCCACCACCTTGGGGCCGAAGCGCTCCCAGCGGCTCTCCCCGGTGCCCTTCACCGCGAGGAAGGACTCGCGGTCCACCGGCAGCGCGGAGGACAGCCCCAGCAGCGTCGCGTCGTTGAAGATGATGAAGGGCGCGATGCCCAGGTCCTTGGCCAGGTCCCTGCGCCAGCGGCGCAGCTCCGTGGACGCAAGCTCGCTGTAGGCCATCACCGGCGCGCCGGCCGCGGCGGGCTGGGAGCGCGAGGACGACCCGGCCAGCTTGGGCATCATGCTGCCCGCGCACCGGTCACACGTGCCGCACACGGCCGCCGCGTCCGCCTGGCCGAAGTAGCGCAGGATGAACGCGCGCCGGCACTTCGGCGTGTACGCGTAGTCCGTCATCCGCTTGAGCATCAGGAGGTTTCGCCGCTCCTGCTCGCGCACCCGGCTCAGGTCCACGCTCAGCTCGCGAAAGGGCACGCGCTCCAGCGCGCGGATGGAGCGCCCCGCGAAGGGCTTGCGCACCCCCACCACGCCGGCCTTCTCCAGGAGGCCCAGCGCGTGCCGCACCTCCTCCTCCGACAGCGCCGTGCGCCGCGCGAGGATGGGCAGCTCCGTGGTGGCCTGGCGCCCCACGGGGAAGGTCTCCAGCAACGAGCGGAGCAGCCGCTGTGACTCCGCCGCGTGCGGCTGGGCCGTGGGGGCCTTGTCCGTCAGCGTCAGCCCGTACTCGCCCTCGCCCCGGCCACCGCGCTCCAGCTTGCCCTCGCGCTCGAAAATCTTCAGCGCGGCGGAGACCTCGAACTCGCTGGCCCCCACCATGGCCGCCAGCGCGTGCACGCCCCGCTCGAACTCGTCCACGCCCTGGAGCGCCGTCCACACGTCCGACAGCACGGACTCCGAAGGGTGGCTGCCCTGGATGAGGCGCTCCTGCGTGTACACGTCCGCGTGGTTGAACAGGAGCACCGCCGTGGCGGGGTTGCCGTCGCGGCCCGCGCGGCCAATCTCCTGGTAGTACGCCTCCACCGCGCGGGGGATGTTCGCGTGCGCGACGAAGCGGATGTCCGACTTGTCGATGCCCATGCCGAAGGCGTTGGTGGCCACCGCCACCGCCTCCTTCGCGGACATGAAGTCGTCCTGCGCGCGGCGGCGGGCGTCGTCGTCCATGCCCGCGTGGTACAGCACTGCGCGCACCTTGCGCGTCAGGAGCGCGGAGTGCATCCCTTCCGCCGCCTTGCGCGTGGAGCAGTAGATGATGCCGCTGCCGCCCTTCGCCGCCAGCTGCGTGCAGGACTCCCGGCGCTCCTCGTCCCCGCTGACGTTCACCACGTCGAGGAAGAGGTTGGGCCTGTCGAAGCCCTCCGCGAACACGTGCGGGTCCTTCATGAGCAGCACCCGGACGATGTCCTCGCGCACCTCCGGCGTGGCCGTGGCGGTGAGGGCCACCGTGCGCGGCGGACGCAGCCGCTTGCGCACCTGGCCCAGGAGCGCGTAGTCCGGCCGGAAGTCGTGGCCCCACTGCGAGATGCAGTGCGCCTCGTCCACGGCGAGCAGGTCCACGCCCAGCTCCGAGACCATGTCGAGGAAGCTGCTGCTGCGGAAGCGCTCCGGCGCGACGTAGAGCAGCTTGTACTCGCGGTTGCGCAGCTTGCGCAGGCGCTCCGCCCGCTCCAGGTCCGACAGCGACGAGTTGATGAAGGTGGCCGAGATGCCGCGCGCGGTGAGCTGCTCCACCTGGTCCTTCATCAGCGCGATGAGCGGTGACACCACCAGCGTGATGCCCGGCAGCAGCGTGGCCGGCAGCTGGTAGCACAGGCTCTTGCCCGCGCCCGTGGGCATCACCACTACGGTGTTGCGGCCACTGAGCACCGAGCTGATGACGGGGGCCTGGCCCGGACGGAACTCCGACAGGCCGAAGTACCGCACCAGTCCCCGCTGGGCATCTTCGAGGAAGGGCAGGGACTCCGGCATCGCGCGCATGTTCATCATCCTGGGTCGGCCGTCAACGCCAATCCCGTCCGTGGGCTCCGGCGCCCGCACCTCACAACTCGAGCCCCGGAGGAAGGGGAACCGTCAACGCGGCCCGTTTTCGCGCCACCTCGCGCCGCAGTTGCTCCGTCCGCTCCGGGTCCAGGCGACCATCCATAACGATGTCCCCTTCGCGCGCGCCCGGCGGCAGCGTCCAGCGCTCCACCGTGCATGCCTGCCCGCTCCCGGTGCGCACGACCCGCGCCCGCGTGTCCTCCAGCAGCTCCACCCGCACGGGACCCATGCCGAGTCCCAGCAGCAGCACCCCCGCTCCCATCACCAGCCCCCGCCCGGCATGCCGCACTTGCGCCGTCCCTCCCGCTCGCTGTCTGGCAGCAGGCCCCGCTCCAGCATCGACACGTAGGTGCCGTCCCCCACGACGACGTGATCCAACAGCTTCACGCCCAGCAGGCCCGCCGCCCGCGCCAGGTGTTCGGTGAGGCCCACGTCCTGGACGCTGGGCTCCGGGTCCCCCGACGGGTGGTTGTGCGCGAAAACGACGGCCGTGGCCCGCGCGGAGAGCACCGCGGCGAACACCTCCCGCGGATCCACCGGGCACGCGCTCAGCGTCCCTTCCGCCACCCGGGCGTCGTGCACCAGCACGTTGCGCGGGTTGAAGCACAGCACGTGGAACACCTCGCGCCGGAGCGCACCCAACGTCGGCGTGAGGTACGCGTGGATCTCCTTCGGCGTGCGCAGCCGGGGCCGCCGCTCCGGGGAGCGCTGCGCGCGCCGCCCCAGCTCCAGCGCCGCCAAGAGCCGCGACGTCCGCGACGGACCCACGCCCCTTCGTGCACACAGCACGCGCGGATCCTCCTGCACCAGCGCCTTGAGCCCGCCCTGCGCCACCAGCCCCCCGTC
>NZ_RAWG01000387.1 GCF_003611735.1 Corallococcus sicarius
GCCGTGTCCCCCGTGAGCGCCGAGTCGATGGATGCCATCGCCTCCGCCTCCACCTCCTGGTGCGCCTGCTCCAGCGCGGCGTTCATCACCAGGTGGGTGCTGCGCTCGCGCTGCTGGTGGACGACGTGCGCGCTGCGCTCCTCGCGCGTCATCGCCGCCACTTCCCAGTCCGTCTGGTTCAGCGGCGCCAGGTCCCCGAACAGCGCGTTGGCCAGCGCCGGGTCTCCACCCACCGCGTGCGCCGTCGTCGCATGCCACGCCTCGTCCGACGCGGGCTCGCCGCCCTGCGCGGGCTCCGCCAGCGTCCGGTTCTCCATCACGCGCCAGCCGTCCGCCTCCGCGGGCGCACGGATCAACGTGTCCACCAGCGTCACGAACCCGGGCCCGTCCAGCGGCAGCGGCGCCACCGGCGCGCTGAAGCCTTCAATGGCCTCGCTCAGCAGCAGCACCCGCGCCTTGTGGCCGTCCGGGTGTACCACCAGCTCCTCCAGCACCACGCGCCCGCGCCCGCTCTCCACCCCCGGGGCGAGCACGATGAGCTCTGGCAGGTGGTGCCCGAAGGCGATGAGCGCGTCCGCGGCGGAGGTGGCGAGGATGACCTCGTGCCCTTCGCGGGACAGCAATCGCCGGACGGCGGCGATGGTGGCGATGTCGTCGTGTACGAGGAGGACCGAGGCGCCCATGGGGGGCCTCACAGTCTACATCATGGCCCCGGGATCCACGTCGATGACGACCTTCACCCCGGACGGCACATCCGCCAACGCCGCCTCCAACCGGGCGAGCAATGGGGCAAGCGCCGCATGCGTCGGCGCCTTCAGGAGCAGCTGCCAGCGCGTCTTGCCCCGGATTCGGGCGATGGGCGCCAGCGCCGGCCCCAACAGGCGCACCCCCGCCGACGCGGGCGGCATGTGCCGCCCGACGAGATTCCCCAGGAAGCGGGCCACCCCCGCCGTCTGCTCCGGGTGCTCCCCCTCCAGCCGGACGGCCGCCATGCGCGTGAAGGGCGGGTAGGCCAGGGCCTTGCGCCACTCCAGCTCCTGCTTCGCGAACCCGTCGAAGTCGTGCGCCAGCATCCGCTTCACCGGCTCCGCGTCCGGATTGTACGTCTGCACCAGCACCCGCCCCGGGTCCTTCCCGCGCCCGGCCCGCCCCGCCACCTGGGTCAACAGGTGGAAGGTGCGCTCGGAGGCGCGGAAGTCCGGGATGGCCAGCGACGTGTCCGCCATCACCACGCACACCAGCGTCACGCCCGGGAAGTCGTGCCCCTTGGCCACCATCTGCGTGCCCACCAGCACGTCAATCTCCCGCCGCGCGAACGACGCCAACAGCTCCGTCAGCCGCTCCGCGCTCGTCGCCGAGTCCCGGTCCAACCGCGCCACGCGCGCGTGCGGCATCCGCTCCGCGACCTCGGTCTCCACGCGCTCGGTGCCGATGCCCAGCTTGAGCAGCGGACCCGTGCACTCGCGGCAGCGGTCCGGCACCGGGAACGCCACGCCGCAGTAGTGGCACACCACCCGGTTCTGCGAGCGGTGGTGCGTCATGCACACGTCGCAGTCGTGGCACTTGAGCGACAGGCCGCACACCTCGCACAGGAGGATGGTGCTGTGGCCCCGGCGGTTGAGGAACAGGATGACCTGTTGCCCCTTCGCCACCGTCTCCTCCATCGCCTGGAGCATCTGCGGGCTCAGGATGGGCGCCTCTTCCGTCACCTGCCCCTCGCGCGGACGCTCCACGCGCAGGTCCACCAGGCTGATGGTGGGCATGGGCCGGTCATCCACCCGGTTCTTCAGCTCCAGCAGCTTGTAGCGGCCGGCGCGCGCGTTCTGGAGCGACTCCAGCGCGGGCGTGGCCGAGCCCAGCACCACCACCGCGCTGGCCTGCTTGCCGCGCACCACCGCGAGGTCGCGCGCCTGGTAGCGCAGCTTCTCATCCTGCTTGAAGGACGGGTCGTGCTCCTCGTCCACGACGATGAGCCCCAGGTTCTCCACCGGCGCGAACACCGCCGAGCGCACGCCCACGGCGATCTTCACCGTGCCCTTGCGAAGCGCCTGCCAGTGGAACAGCCGCTCACGGTCCTTCAGCCCCGAGTGCAGCACCGCCACGTCCCCGCCGAAGCGGCTGCGGAAGCGCCCCACGAGCTGCGGCGTCAGGGCAATCTCCGGCACCAGCACCAGGCTGCCCTTGCCCTGCGCCAGCGCGTGCTCCACCGCGCGCAGGTAGACCTCCGTCTTGCCGCTGCCCGTCACGCCGTGCAGGAGGTACGGCTGGAAGCCCCCCGCGTCGATGGCGCCCCGCAGCTCCTGCACCGCGACGTCCTGCTCCTGGGTGAGCCGGTCCGGACGTCCCTGGATGAGCCCCTCGCGCACGCCGGGCTCGAGCACCACCTCCACCAGCTTCACCAGCCCGCGCGCCGCCAGCTTCTTGAGCGTCTCGCGCGCGCCGGGGATGGCGTGCGCCACCTCCTCCAGCTGCGCGCGCCCCCCCACCGCCAGGAGGTACTGGAGCGCGGCGGCCTGGGCCGGGGCCCGGGCGAGCTGTGGCGGGGGCTCCGTGACGAGCGCCTCCGCGAAGTGCTGCACGTCCGCCTTCGCCGCCTTCTCGTCCACCGCGGTGGAGAGGCCCGGCGGCAGCGCGCCGCGGATCACTTCACCCAGCGGGTGGCGGTAGTGCTCGGCCGCGAAGCGCAACAGCGCGATGAGGTCCTTCGGCAGCGAGGGCGAGTCGTCCAGCACGCGCTGGATGGGCTTGAGCCGGACGCCCCCCTCCACCGGCGCGTTGGCCGGGCCCAGGTAGAAGCCCAGCGCCATGCCCCGGCCGAAGGGCACCAGCACGCGCTGCCCCGGGGCGAGCGTGCCCGCGAGCGCTTCCGGCACCAGGTAGGTGAACTCCCCGCGCACGGGACGGCCAACGGCGACAGAGGCAAGGAGGGCGGGGGTGGCGCTCACGACGGGGCGCACTGTAGCGGCGCGCTCCCGGGACGACACTTCCCTTCCCACATCCGTACGCCGCGTCCGCAAGGGGATGGAACCGCGAGAGGGAACCTCTGCCTCCGTCCCCGGACCGCCCAGCGCGAAGTGCTCCTGCTCCATGGCCGACCTCTTCCATGCACTCCCCGACCCCGCCCGTCCTGCACCCGGGAACCACTGTGCCCGGGGCGTCTGACATGCCCCTGGATTTCAAGGCCAAAGCGAAGGGCCCCTCCCGCACCCGGAAGGCGTGCGAAAGAGGCCCTGTCACATCGTGAAACCCGCGCGGCCACAGGGGCCGTGCGTGCGGACTAGCGGCCGGTGGCCTTCTTCCACGACGGGCGGTTGTTCACGCGGTCCCACCACGCCATCACGTTCTTGTACTCGCCGAGGAGGCCCTGCTCGCCCATGGCCATGAGGTAGTCCACGTAGGGCGCCCAGGTCACTTCCGCGAGCGTGAAGTCCTTGCCCGCGAGGAACGGCTGCTTCGCCAGCGCCGCGTCGATGACCTCCAGGGGCCGCTTGATGCCCTCGCGGCCCTTCGCGACGTTGGCCTCGTCGTTGGTGCCCCGGAAGCGCTCCATGACGATCTTCATCGCCGGGCCGGAGAAGTAGGACTGCTCCACGCCCATGAACTGCTCCATGAGCGCGTAGGCGCGGGGGTCCGTCGGCGTCAGGGACGTGCCCGGCAGGGTGCGGTCCAGGTAGCGGATGATGGCGCGCGACTCGTACATGACGAAGCCGTCGTCCGTCTCCAGCGCGGGCACCACGCCGAAGGGCTGGCGGGCCACGTGCTCGGGCGTCTTCTGCTCGCCCTTCATCAGGTCGATGTTGATGAACTCGGCCTCGCGGCCCTTCTCCGCCAGGACCGTGAGGACCTTGCGGGTACACGTGCTCATCGGGTTGCCATAGACCTTCATGGGAAGTGCCTCCGCGCCAGGAGCCGGGGATATCCCGGCATCAGGAACGGGCGGCACTTTCCACGCGAGCCCCCATCACCGCAAGCGATTCAGGGGGTGACGCGCTACGGCGTGAACAGCTTGTCCGGCACCGCGGAGCGGTTGTCCGCCTTGAGGGCGGTGAAGCGCAGCACGCGCTGGCCCGCCCGCCACACCTCCACCGTGCGGGGCATCCAGTCCCCGGTGGACGGCGACGCGTAGTCCACGAAGCGCACGTCCCAGGCGGTGCCGGCGGTGTCGGTGTAGCGCACGCGCGCGGGACGGAAGGCGTCCTTGTAGACCCAGAACTGGGGCTTGCCCTCGGTGGGGTCTCCCAGCACGTACGTCACCTCGCCGCCGAAGCGCGCCAGCGAGGTGCGCTTCGTGTCGATGCCCAGCCCCTGGAGGTACGCCTCCTGGGCGAGCTTGGTGTCCTGCACGCTGCCCGCGTCCTGCGCGAGGATGGCGCACACCTGGGCGACGAGCACGGAGACGGCGGGCAATTCCTTGCCCTCCACGCGCTTCTTGCCGGACACCTGCACCGACGCGGACTTGGGGCTGCTTTCGGGCGAGCTGGCGTCGAAGCGGCAGCGGCCCGGGATCTTCACGGACAGCACGCCGTCACCCTGGAGGTCCGGGCGGTCGGTGGTGACGTTGAGGGCGGCCCCCGCCTCCTGCACGGCGGTGGCGGAGTAGATGACGGAGCCCTCCACGCGGAAGGCGGACAGGCGCTTCTCCTCGCGCGCGTTCGCCATGCGCCGCAGGATGGAGCCACCGGGCAGCACATAGGCGCCGGCGGTGAGGGAGGCGAGGACCACGGACACTGCGATGAAACGCTTCACGGCTTCTCCGTCTTCACGACCTCGCGCATGTACTCCAGGAGTCCTCCGCGCAGGTCGGGGCGCTTGAGCGCATAGGCGATGTTCGCCTTGAGGTAACCCACCTTGTCACCGGCGTCGTAGCGCTGTCCCTGGAACTTGTAGCCCAGCAGACCTTCCGTCTTCTGGAGGGTGGCCAGCCCGTCGGTGAGCTGGATTTCGCCGCCCACGCCGGTGGTCTGCTTCTCCAGGATGGGGAAGATGGACGGGGGCAGCACGTAGCGGCCAATCACCGCCAGGTTCGACGGGGCGGTGCCCTTCCTGGGCTTCTCCACCACGTGGTCGATTTGGATGACGCCGTTGCCGATGTCCTTGCCGGCCGCGATGCCGTACAGGTGCGTCTCACTGTCGGGCACCTCCATCAGCGCGATGACGGCCTTCTGGTGCTCCTGGTAGACGCGCGCGAGCTGCCCGATGCCGGGCTCCTCCGCGTCGATCATGTCGTCGCCCAGGAGGACGCCGAAGGGCTCGTGGCCGATGACGCTTTTGGCGCACAGCACCGCGTGGCCCAGGCCCAGCGGCTCCTTCTGGCGGACGCTGATGATGCGCACGAGGTTCGCGATGGCGCGCAGCTTGTCGGCCTCCGCCGCCTTGCCGCGGGCGCGCATCGTGGTCTCCAGCTCGAAGCCGATGTCGAAGTGGTCCTCGATGGCGGACTTGCCCCGGCCGTTGATGACGACGACGTCCTCGATGCCCGCGGCCACGGCCTCCTCGACGATGTACTGGAGGGTGGGCGTGTCGACGATGGGCAGCATCTCCTTGGGCACCGCCTTGGTGGCCGGCAGGAAACGGGTGCCCAGGCCGGCGGCGGGAATGACGCACTTGCGGATGAGCCTGGCGGCCTTGGTGTCAGGAGAGGACATGGGCGGGGGAATCTATTGGTGGCCCAGAACCCCAGCAAGCCGGATAGATTCCCCTTGCCATGCCGCTCCGTGCCATCGCTGTCGCCCTGTCGTTGACGCTGTCCCTGGTTCCTGTCGTCGCCCGGGGTGCTGAACCGGCCGAAGAGCTGCGCAACATCGCCAACGCCCGGGCCCTGGGCATGGGCAGCGCCTTCCGGGCGACGGGGTTGGGCGCGGACGCACTCCAGGGCAATCCCGCGGCCATGGCGCTCTTCCCCGCCTACCGCATCGAGGGCACGGGGGCGTACGACCCGCGCAACAAGGAGGGCTTCCTGGGCATCAGTCTGGCGGACTCCAGCAGCGGGCGGCTGGCGCTGGGGGTGGACTACCACTGGCTCAGCCTGGGGCGCGGTGGGGCGCGGTCGACGTCGAACCTGAGCACGCTGGGCGCGGCGCTGCCGCTGACGCAGTCGCTGCTCATCGGCCTGTCGGGGCACTACCTGCGGCTCAATGGACAGTCGCGCGTCGCCAACTCCATCACGCTGGACGGCGGCCTCCTCGTGCGGCTGGGCGAGCAGGTGACGGTGGGCGTGTCGGGGCACAACCTCATCGACACGGAGAACGTGGAGCTCACGCGCTACTACTCCGCGCACCTGGCCTACGTGGGGATGGCGGCGGTGCTGGCGTTCGACGTGCGCGGGGACTTCGAGACGCGCGACTCAGCGGTGTTCACGTACAACGCTGGCGCGGAGTACATCCTCAACCAGGTGGTGCCGCTGCGCGTGGGCTACACGTACGACGGCTTCCAGGAGATTTCGCGGGTGACGGCGGGCCTGGGGTTCCTGTCGCCCGGCGGCGGCGGCGTGGACCTGGGCTACCAGCACGACCTGGGCGGGGAGAACGGGCGCCTGTTGATTCTCACGCTGCGGCTGATGGTGAACTGAGGAGGACCTCAGCGTCCGCCGCGGCCGGCCTCGGTGGGGTCGCGCAGGGCGAGGTAGCGCTCGGAGGCGGCGAAGCGGACCAGCTCCTCCAGCTCCTGGTCATGCGGGCGGCGGGCGCGCAGCGCGGTGAGGGCGGGACCCGGGCCTCCACAGGCGACGAGGCCCGCGCGGTTGGCGGAGTCCCTCGCGGCGGCGGAGAGCAGGGACGCGTCGAAGTCGCGGGTGCCGGGCTCCATCAGGGCGCTCGCGCGCTCCAGGGCCTTGGGGGACAGGGCCTCGCGCACGACGCGGGCGTCGTCGCCGGCGCCCTTCGGATCCTTGAGGACGGAGGACAGGAGCGCGAGCGCGCGCAGCAGGTGATCCTTGCGCAGGGCGCGCAGGGCGAGCAGGTCCGGTGACAGCGAGAACAGGGCGCGTCCGGCGTGGAAGCGCAGCTCGGCGTTGGAGGGGGGCTGCTGGACGAGGAGCCTTCCGACGACGAGGCGCGGGGCCGTGGTGTGCAGCGGGGTGATGTTGGCGGTGTCGTCGTCGCCCGCGACGAGCTCCGGCAGCGGCACGCCGAGCAGGCGCGCGACGGTGTGCAGCGCGTCCAGGATGGCGGCGGCGCCGGGGCCCGCGGAGGCGCGCAGGGGCTCCGTGGTGCTGGCGATGCGCGCTGGGGATGGGAACAGCCGGCACAGGGCGATGCCCACGCACGCGAGCAGCTCGCCGGCCGGGGTGCGCAGACCCGGGTGGCGCAGGCCCGCGCGCTCCTGACTGGTGAGCGGAGCGCGCTGGACGCGGGGGGCGGACACGTCACGGCCTTCGAGCGCGTCGGCGAGTTCGCGCATGAGCGCGGCGCGGGTGAGGTCCTTGCGCTGGTCGAAGTGTTCGACGAGGCCGCGGTAGGGCTTGGGGTCCAGCGGGCGCTCGCGCACGAGCTTGAAGACGATGGGTTCGGCGGAGGTGGAGGCCACGAGCGTCATCGCGTGGGAAGCGCCTCCCGGACGCATGGATCCCGTGCGCCGCATCCACCGCGCCGGCCTGCCCTCCGCGCAGTGGACCGCCATCGTGCGCGGCGGCATGTTCCGCCTCTACAC
>NZ_RAWG01000388.1 GCF_003611735.1 Corallococcus sicarius
TGCGTGAGCCCGGAATTGGATTCATGGAATTGCTCCCAGGACAGTGAAGCGCGGGGCCACATTGGTTCCGGCCGCCTCGAAGAGATCAAAGTGGCCATGTCTGTCAGGTTTGGAAAGCAACCCGTCGAAATGGGGGGTGGCCGCCCCACCACGCTACCGCGTCTCGCGGCACCCGTGCACGAGAGTGCACACAACGTCCGGGCGCCCCTTGCGATGGCGCCGCGCTCCGGGGGGTGGAGCCCCCCCAAACCCCCAACCCCGCGTGAAGTTGCGCGGCGTCAGGCCGGCGTGGTGGCGGGGACCTCGGAGCGGGGCGCGGTGCCGTGCGACAGCTCCTGGCCCAGGGCGTGCGGGTCGAAGTAGGCGAAGAAGCGGCGGATGCGGTCACCATCCCACTCGATGATGGAGACGCCCTCGTAGGAGATGGCGGCGCCGTTGTGGGCGGTGCCCTGCGTCTCCCACTCCAGCGCCACGCGGTCGCCGGACTCGATCATGTTGCGGAAGGTGGATTTCACCTGTCCGAGGGTGCCTTTGTATTCGGTCCAGAAGCGGCGGGCGCCGTCGGCCCCGGAGAAGACGCTGGGCGAGGCGACGTTGCTCACCTGGGCGTCCTCGGCGAAGAGGGCGACCAGCGAGTCGATGTCGCCGTGCTCCTCCAGTTTCAGCAGTGCGTCCACGAACCGCTGTGCTCGTTCCATCGGCATCTCGCGTCCTCACTCAGGGGAAGGTGTTTCCGGGAAGGGTGGACACGCGGGGTAGGAGCGGCCTTCGCTCGCTGTCGCTCCCTCGCTCCCCAGCCGGAGGCTCCACCCCCCTGCTCCCGGGTGGCCGGTGGAACAGACACTGTCTCCTCGGGGCGCGCCGGGTGCGAGGCCGCCCCCTTGCTCCCGGGTGGGCAGCCAGAGGATGACTGTCCTCGAGGAGCATTCATGTCCCAGCAGGCCCACCGCCCCGCGCCGCCCACCGCCGCCGAGACGCCCGACCTTCCGGCGCCCGTGGTCGCGGAGACGTTCCTCCCGCTCGCGGCGCTGTTGGAGGAGGTGAAGTCGCCCAGGGTGCTGCGTTCGGACATCGACGCGCTCATCGCGGCGTTGGGCCGGGCCCCGCCGCCGGACGAGTCGCCCCGGGCACGGGCGGACGTGCTGCTGGAGCTGATGGCCCGTGAGAACCCCGTGGGGGACTATGCGGGCAAGGGCGGACGGAAGGTGCGTCACGCGGCGCAGGACGCCCTGCTGTCCCTGGGGTATCCGTACGCGCTGGAGCTGCCGCCCGAACTGCTGGAGTCGAGGGCTCCCGCCAAGGACTCCGGCAAGGCCCCCACGGGGCCCGGCATGGGGGGTGTCATCGGCACGCTGCTGTCCCTGCTGTACCAGACGCTGTTGTGCGGCCTGGGCCATCTGTTGAACCGCTACACCAGCATCGACCTCCTGGGGCAGGTGCTGAGTCCCTTTGCCCTGGGCGGGTTGGTCATCTGGGCCTCCACCCTGTCCTCCTTCTTCGGCCACAGCCTGGAGAACCGGACCCTGCAGCGCGTGGGTTCGGTAGGGCTGTGGATCCAGTTCGTGTTCTGGGCAGCGGCGAGCGTCTTCTTCATGAGCAGCGAGGGCCCCATCATCCCCGTCGTCCTGCCCTGGCATCTGACGCTGTGGGCCGCCTACGCCATGCGTCCGGTACCGGAGGCGGAGGAGTCCCCGGCGCCGAAGCTCCCCACGCCCACGCCATGAGCACGCCCCCACTGCCTGGCGTGAGGCCCGCGACGCGTGAGGACCGGGCCGCCATCGCGGCCATCTACAACGCGGCCATCGCCGAGCGCGCCTCCACCTTCGAGACGCGGCCCCGCATGCCCGAGGACATCGACGCGTGGCTGGGCAAGCGCCACCCGGTGCTCGTGGCGGAGGAGGACGGGCGCGTCATCGCGTATGCGGCCACGGGCGCCTACAGCCCGCGCGAGTGCTACGCGGGCGTCGCGGACTTCAGCATCTACGTGGCCCCGGAGGCCCGGGGTCGGAGCGTGGGGCAGCACGTGCTCCAGGCGCTGCTGAAGGAAGCGGAGGCGGCGGGCTTCCACAAGCTCACCTCGCGCGTCTTCGCGACCAACGTGCGCAGCCGCGCGCTGCTCGGGCGCCTGGGGTTTCGCGAGGTGGGGGTGCACGAGAAGCACGCTCCGCTGGAGGGTGTGTGGCACGACGTGGTGGTGGTGGAGAAGCTGCTGCTCGCGAACGTGCGGTGATCAGCGCCGCGAGTCCTCCGCCCACTCCTCGCGGGTCCAGCCCTGCCGTTCGTAGAGGGCGCGGCGCTCCGCGGGGAGGGCATCCCAGGAGGTGCCGGGGTCCAGGTCCTTCGGGCGGCTGAAGACACCGGGGACGTCGCCGCGGAGGGCCTGGGCGGCGCGCTCGGGGGTGAGGCCGCGCAGGCCGTAGCCCAGCTTGAGGCCGGCGTGGTGCTGGCCGGTCTTGTCGGAGAGCTCGAAGGCCACGCCGCCGCCGAACTCCGCGGTGCGGGGGTTGAGGTTCGCGTGCGCGCGGGCGTGCGGCCCCGCGCCGAGCGACAGCTCCACCTTGCCCTGCGAGTCGCGGCTCACGCTGGCGATGCCCAGGTCGAGTTGGAGCTCCGTCTCGGATTCGCCGTGCACGTCCGTCATGATCTCCAGGTCCAGGGGGCCGGCTTTCGCGACGACGCCGGCCTGCGTCTGGAGTTCGGCGGGTCCGCGCGAGGCGAGCCGGGCCTCGCTCTTCACGCGGAACAGGTCATGGGACGCGCTGGCTTCGGCGGTGAGGAAGGTGCCGGCGGGCCGCTGTCCGGAGAGGACGAGCGCGCGGGCGGTGGCGGTCTCATAGGCCTGGACGAGGGAGTGCTGGGGACGGCCGATGCCCGCCTTCCATTCGGCTTCGTAGCGCTCACGGCGCGGGTCGGACCAGGAGAGTCCGAGCACGGTCTCGCGCAGGTCCAGCGCCTGGGGCGCACCGAGCGAGCGCAGTGCACGGAGGCTGTCCGACTGTCCTACCGCTTCGCCATGGCGTTGCAGATAGGCGTCGTAGGAGAGGACGGCGGCGCGCCCCGTGTCGATGGCGTGGGCATTCACCGCGTCGCGCAGGGCCCCGGGCAGCTTCGGATCATTGACGAAGACCTCCGGCCGTCCCGGCATCCCGAGCGGACCGGTGACGCCACCGGGCCGCCGTTGAAGGACGCCGTTCGACGCGGCCTGGTCGAGGAAGGACTGTCGCGAAGGAGCGTCCAGTCTGGACACGTACGTGGCGAGCAGGCCGTCGCGGTCCATGCGCTCCAGCGTGGCGCGATAGGCGTCACGAGGGACGGAGCCGAGCGCGGCGTGCGTGGCCTGCACGTCGCTGTGGGTAAGGAGGGGGTTGGACAGGCTGCGCGTCAGGTGTGACTTGAGCGCGGAGTAGACGTCCTCCGGGACGGGGGAGGACGGGGGACGCGGCCGGCTGCCCAGTGCCGCGAGCTCGCGGGCGGACATGGCGGGCCCGGCCAGACTGGTGGGCGGTGGAGGGGCGGCAGGAGCGCCGGGCGGACCGGAATAGGCCCGCAGTTCGTTGCGCGTGGACGGCGGCGCGGAGGGCCTCGGCGCCGGGGGCACGTCCGCTTCGGGAAGGTGGCTGTCGGGGGAAACAGGAGTGCTGCCGGAAGAATCGATTCGGGACATCGGGCTCGCTCCGAGAAGGGAGGAGCCGGTCCCTGTGCAGCCGGTGCGCCAGCGTCAGGGGCCTGGAATCACGGGTCCCCTGTCACGGAGGATCCCCTTTCCGGACGTGGGATCCCTCCGTGCAGACGGGCGGGAAGTACGGCTCAGCCCAGGGCACCCTGCGCGCGGCGGTAGTACATCTCGCGGCTGGCCATGCCGTTGTAGCCGCCGTTGATGCGGCGGGTGACCTCGCGGAAGTTGCCCGCGTCCGCGTAGCTGTTCAGGTTTCGCGAACCCCAGTACCAACCCGCGATGCGGAACGCGACGTCCGGATCCTTCGCGCGCTCCGGGTGGCCCTCCAGGTCGATGCCCAGCGCCTTGCCCGCCGCTCGGTAGTTCGCGCGACCCGTGAGCTGGATGGGACCCCGGCCCTTGTAGCGCTTGCCGTCGCCCGGCTGCGTGTTGCCCAGGTCCTTGCGGCCCTCGTACGCCGCACCGGAAGCAATCTCTTCCATGTAGCGCAGCTCGCCGCTCTCGTGCGCCAGCTGCGCGATGAACATCTCCTGACGCTTCGGCGTGTTGATCTTCGCCTCCGCCATCGCCTTGTTCAGGTGCGGCAGGTACTGCTCCGCCTTCGCCTGCGACAGGTTCGGCATGATCTTCCGCAGCTGCGCCACCGACACGCCACCCTTGCTGCCCCCCGTCGCGCCACCCACGCTGCCCGTGCCGCCCGTGCCGCCCGTCGTCGGCGGCGGCTTCGACGTCCCCGTGCCACCACTCCGGCCCGGAATCGTCAGCTTCTGGCCCACGTAGATCTTGTTCGGATTGCTGATGTGGTTCGCCTTCGCCAGCGCCCCCACCGTCGTGCCGTGCCGCCCCGCGATGGCGCTCAGCGTGTCGCCGCTGCGCACCGTGTAGCTGCTCGCCTTGCTCCCGCCCTTGGACGGAGCCGCCGCCTGGAACGAGTCCGGCACTGACAGCCGCTGCCCCACCCGGATCAGGTTCGCGTTCGCGATGCGGTTCGTCTTCTGCAGCGTCCCCACCGACGTGTGGAAGCGCTGAGCCAAACCGCTCAACGTGTCGCCGCTGCGAACGGAGTAGGTCTTCACGAAGGGACTCCGGGAAAGTGAGAGACTTCAGCCCGGATTTTCGCGATGCCTGGGAATTAGTTTCCCCGGAAGTCCATCTTTTCAGATTGCTGCATCAATCCGCTAAGGCTGCATCTTCGAATCGCGCAGGCGCTGCTGGAGGTCGCGGGCCTCGTCGGTGTCGTGCAGCACGACGAGGCTCTGCACGTAGTACGCGAGCGCCCAGAGGTTCTCCTCCGGGATGGCGCCCTTCCACGACGGCATCGCGGCGCCGCCGACGCCCGCGGCCATGACGCGGTAGAGGTCCTCGCGCTGGGCCTCGGCGGTGTACCGCTGGCCTTCCACGCGAGCGCCCTGGGGCCACACGGTGCGCAGGCGGTGGAAGAGGAAGTCGGGCGGCAGCACCTTCGAGAGCTGCGTGGCCTCCCCCTTCGCGTCCACGGTGAGCGAGTAGTCCGAATCCCGAGGCGTCGCCGTGTACGGATCCACGTTCGCCAGGTTCACCTTGCGGCCGGTGACGCTCTCGGTGAGCGCGGCCAGGTCGGCGCGCGGCAGGTACGCGACGTGGCAGCTGGCGCAGCCCGCGTTGCCCTTGCCGGCCACGTGGTAGACGGTGCGGCCGCGCTCCACGGCCTCGGCGGCGCGGCCCTTCCATGGATCCTCGGACACCGCGAGCGCCACGCCCGGCGCCTCCTGCTTCCAGCGCGGGCTGAAGGTCTTGAGGTACTGCACCACCGCGTCCACGTCCGCCGGAGGCACGTCCCACGCGAACATCGGGGTGCCGTGCAGGCCGCGACGCAGCGTGCGTTTCAGCGCGTCGTCGGTGGGCAACTCGCCCGCCGCGACACCGCCGAACTTGTACAGGCCCTGGCGGAAGTTGCGCGGCACGGGGCGCATGCCCGTGCCCGCGGGCCCCTGGCCGTCACCCTTCTCGCCGTGACAGGACATGCAGTAGTGCGTGTAGACGTCCCAGCCGCGCGCGAGCGTCGCCGCGGGGATGGTCGTGCCATTCGCGAGCTTCAGCGGTTCGAAGGTCGGCGGCTCCCGGCGACACGCGGGGCCAAGCGCCCCCAGCGCGAGCACGGCGAGCATGCGGAGCGCACGGGAGGACTTCGGGATTCGAGGGAGCAAGGGAGTGGGCTTCATGGGAGGTACACCACCGCGAAGAGGACGCCGTACATCACCGTCGTGCACCACCACCCGGGCACGGCACGCCGCAGCCGGGCCCGAGCATCCAGACCACGCATGCCGTGCAGGGTGGCCCGCAGCACCCCCATGAGCACGACCGCCGCGTGCGCGGCCTGCACCGCCGACAGGCCATACAGCGCGGACGCGAAGACGCCGCTTTCGGGGATGCGCAGGTCGCGGTGCCACCACAGCACGTGCAGCCAGGCCGCCTGCGTCGCGAGGAACCCCGCTCCGGCGCCCAGCACGCCCAGGTGCCAGGCCCGTGCGGGGCGGGGACCGGAGGCGTGTCGGAGCGCGCCGTGCAGGAGCGCGCCTCCCGTGAGCAGCAGCACGCCCGCCACGGCGGGAACGAAGCCGCCCGGGAGCGCGGTCGCGGGCGGCCAGAAGCCACGCATCCGGTAGAAGTTCGCGGCGAAGGCCACCGCGCAGAAGAGCATCACCGCCGCCGCGTGCGCGAGCACCACCCCGAACCACAGGTTGGCCTCGGCGCGCTGCGGGGACGCGGACGTCAGCGTCCCGGTGGGGTCGTTCGTGCTCACGGGGGGCGACTCTCGCACGCCTGGGCCCGGCGGAAAGCACCGGGGAACCGAGCAGTCCCCCGTCCCTCGGGGAGCCCGGGCGGAACAGTGCACGGGCCCGTGACCGCCGGAGGTGGAAGGGAACGCCCGGAGGCCCCGCCTCGTCGGGCCGGCCGTGAATCAGCGAGCTCCGCGCGCAGGACCCGGACACTCCAGACACCGGGCATCCCGCCCTCCGGGAAAGAACGCCACGGGCGGACGGGCCGGGAGTAGCCTCGCGGCCCCGCTCCGATGCAACCCGTCCCCACTCCGCTCCCGGCGTCGTCCCTTCCCGTCCACCCGCGCTCCTGGCGGGACTGCATCCCGTGGCCGTTGGTCGTCGTGGCGCTCGGGGCCTGGGTGCTCCGCGCGCTGGCGTTCTTCCATCGCGCGGGCCCCATGGGCTACCCGATGGACTACGACGAGGGCGTCTACTTCTCCGCCGCGTCGCTCTTGCTGCGCGGCGACCTGCCCTACCGCGACTTCATCTTCGTCCACCCTCCGGGCGCCCTCCTGCTCTGGGCTCCCGGCGCCGCGCTCACCCTGGGGCTCGATGCGGCCACCGCCTACGGAGTGACCCGCTACGCCGCCGTCACCGTGGGCGCCCTCTGCGTGTTCCTCGCGGGTCGCATCGCCTGGCGTGCCTGGGGGCCCCTCGCCGGCTGCGTCGCCGCGCTCGCCTACGCCGCCCACCCCGAGGCCGCACTCGTCGAACGCGGCACCTTCCTCGAACCCCTGCTCAACATCCTGTGCCTGGGCTTCGCGAACCTCTGGCTCGCCTCCGAAGCTCCCTCGCGCGCGCGGCGCATCGGCGCGGGCGTGCTCCTCGGCCTCGCGGTGTCCGTGAAGATTCCCGGCGGCCTCTGGCTCGTCGCCGCGCTGCTGGCCCGCCCATGGAAGGAGTCCTGGCGCGACGGCGTCATGCTCGCGCTCGTCGCGTTCGCCACGTTCGTCGTCGTCGTGGGTCCCCTCGCCGCGCTCGCCCCGTCGGAGTTCTTCCGCGACGTCATCGCCTTCCAGGCCCTGCGCCCCAGCGACGGTGAACCGGACCGCTGGGTTCGCCTGCACGACATCCTCCACGAACGCCGGCTGGGCGAGGTCGTGCTCGCACTCGTGGGCCTGGGGACCGCCTGCGTCCGCGCGTTCCGCCCTCCCACCCC
>NZ_RAWG01000389.1 GCF_003611735.1 Corallococcus sicarius
AGGGGGAGGGTTGCGGGGGCCTCCCTGCTCACGCGGTGGCGCTTCTTGTAGAACGGGTCTCTTTTCCTGGAGCACTCCCGTGAAGCTGAAAGCCGCCGCCTTTCCCACTGTCTTCCTTTGCCTCCTCGTCGCCTGCACGGACGCCTCCACGGGCCTCCAGGGAGAGCCCGGGCCCACGGGCCCCGTGGGTCCAGCCGGAGCTTCGGGCGCGAAGGGTGACACGGGGGCAAAGGGAGACATCGGGCCCACGGGCCTTCCCGGCGTGAAGGGCGATACGGGCGCGAAGGGCGACACGGGTGCGAAGGGCGACACGGGCCTCACGGGGCCCGCGGGCGTGATGTACGTGCGCACGAAGGTGGTGAGCCCCGGGGCCACGAACGTGGAGAGCGGCACCGCGCTGCGAGCCGCCATCGACGGCATCACCGACGGCGCGGCGTGGCGGGTGAAGCTGGAGCCAGGAACCTATGACCTGGGCAGCACGGGGCTGCGCCTCAAGGCGGGCATCTCGCTGGAGGGCTCGGGCCCGGAGGTCACCGTCGTGCGCTCCAGCGCCGGGGGCGCCACCACCGGCACGCTGGTGGGCGTCTCGGGCGCGGTGGTGAGCGCGCTCACCGTGCAGAACGAGGGGGGGAGCGGCCCCGCCATGGCCGTCTACAGCGAAGGGGAGACCTTCTCCTTCCACGACCTCGTCGCCACGGCGCAGGGCGGCGCCAACGACGCCTACGCCATCTATCTCAAAGGGGCGAAGGGCACGTTCGAGCGCGTGCGCACCTCAGCGGTCAGCAGCGGCTACGCCAATGCCTTCCGCTGCCGCGACTGCACGGCCCGCCTGCATGACATCCAGGCCGACGCGCGAGGCGGGACGCAGAGCGTGGGCATCTACACGGCCGCGGGCAACGTCGTCCTGCACGACGTGAACGCGAGCGCCACGGGGGCCACCGACAACTGGGGCGTCTACACGGATGGGAACATGTCGCTCGTCGACGTCGAGGCGCTGGGCAGCGGCGGCACCCGCTCCACGGGCTTCTTCGTGGGCGAGGGCAACGCCACCGTGCGCGACAGCGTCCTGCGGGCCACGGGGGCGACGACGGCCAACGAGGGCCTCTCGTCGTACACGGATTTCGCGACGTTCAACGTCTCCCGCACCGTCACCGTCCACCACTCCATCCTGGAGGGGGCCACGGTCAGCGTCTACCGCGCGCGCTACGTCGACATGCGCATCGCCGGCTCACAGCTCGCGGGCCCCGTCACGCAGCGGACCAACACCGCCGGCACCGGCACCTACGCGTGCGTCGGCGTCTACTCCGACGCCTTCGCCTCCACTGTCTGCCCTTGAGCGGTGTGGCGTAGAGGATCGATGACGGGTGCCACGCGGGCTGGCCACAACGGCCAGCCCGCCTGGGCTCCTACCTGTCCTTGGGGGGTAGTTCGTCTGGAGCGCCCTGCTCGCGTGAGCGGTGCGCCAACTGGAGGATCTCGTCCTCGGAGAGCTGATCCGTCTTGATGATGTTCCGGTCCGCCTTGAGCTGCTCCACCTGGCCGTCGCGCAGGACGTGGAACTGGCCCATCTTCTGCGCGGGCAGCCGTGTGGCCGCGTCGATGCGGGCATCCGAGAACATGGGCCGGAGCTTGCTCAAGGCCCTGTCTTCCTTCACCCGCCCCACGAACCAGGTGCGCACGTTCTCCCGGCACTTGTAGTCGAAGTCACCCGGGCTCTGCGTCGCGAGCATCACCCCGATTCCGGCGGAGCGCGCGCGCTTCAGGAGGTTCTCCATGGGCTGCTTCGTCGCGGGGATGCCCACGGCAGGCAGATACAAGTCGGCCTCGTCGAACATGAGGACGGCCTGGAGCTTGGGGGAGGGGTGCTGGCTGGCCCAGCGGTTGGCCTCCACCAGCAGTTGAGACACCCAGAAGAGCGAGCCCTGCGTTCCGCCCAGGAACTTGGTGCTGATGATGCTCAGGCGGGTGCGACCCGGAACCCTCGAACTCCCGCGCCCGAGCAGCTCCTCCATGTCCAGCTTCTCCCCCTGGCTGGCCAGGAGGGTCCGGGTGTTGAGCCGCAGCGTCGCCAGGTCCTGGGCGAGCTTGGGGAACACCTTGAGGTCCAGCCCGCTCGTCTCCTGGACGAGCGTGATGTCCTGGGACGCGATGAACTTCTGGAGGAGGTCGAGCGTCAATTCCTGTCCGATGGGGCGCTCCACCAGCAGGCGCAGCGCCTGCGCCAGCAGCGCCTTCGCCGCGCGGTCCCTCGGACTGTTGCGGTACTCGAGCATGCTTGAGATGGCTTCCGCGGCCTGCTGCACGCTCTGGTCGCGTTCTTCCGGCGGCAAGGCTTCGAGGCCACGGGGAACGACGGGAATGGCCAGCGGGCGCCCGTCGGAGCGGCCGGGGGTGTAGAGCGCGATGTCCACGCGTTCCCGCAGGAGACGACGACGCTCCTCCAGTGCGGGGTCCTTCAGCTCCTCCTGCCAGGCCTCCTCGCGTGCGTAGGCGGCGAGGTCCCCCTTGCGGTCGACGAGCAGCGCCGGGATGCCTTGCAGCAGCAGCTGCTCGATGAGGTTCAAGGCGAGGGTCGTCTTGCCGCTGCCTGAACCGCCCAGGAACGCGGTGTGCTTCGTCAGCTCATCGAGCTGGATGGAGACGGGTTGGGTGAAGACCCCTTCGGAGTTGCCGATCCGCATCGCGCTCGGCTTCGCGTCGCTCCGGGGTTTGGATTCGATGACGGGCTGCTGCTTGACCTCCACGGGCGTCTTCGTGCGTCCGGGCGCCTTGCTCACCAACGGCTGACCGAGGGCGGTGAGTTGGTGCCCCTCCAGGGCCGTCTCCGAGCGGGAGTCGTCCCTTTCAGAGAGGGTGGCGGCACGGTGTGCGCTTTCCGTGGGCGTCCCGCGACGCTCTCCCTGTACGGGCTTGCCGGAATGCGGAGGCTCCGGAGGGGGCGGGGCCTTCTCCAGCGCGAGCACGTCCGAGATCGCCTTCAGGCGCGTGATGGGCTTTGTCGCGCGGCTCCACTCGATGAAAGCAGGCTCGGGGTGCTGCTTCTGGAAGGATTGCAATGCGACCAGTTCGCGCAGGTCGCTGTTGCCGAGCACCGCGCGGCGTCCACCCTTCTTCAACAACGTCGCGGTCTGGTCCGCCACCAAAGTCCCAAGCGTTCCCGGAAAGTCCGTTGTCCGCACGAGCACGGTCACCTTTCCCGCCGCGGCCCTCAAGGCCTCCGCCATCTGCCGTGCCAGCCCACCGCCTTGCGGAGCGCGGTTGCAGAGGGCGACGAACATCTGGGTATTGCCCGGCTGGATCGTGACGTTCAGCGAGTCCTCATCGCGAGGCTTGACCTTGAAGCGCGTGGAGCCGCCGAGTTCGTCTCCGCCCATCTCGAGGGCCCAGGCCAGCAGTGCGGAGATGTCCGAGTCCTCCTCGGGAATCGCTTCCTTGAACTTCGCCCGGTGGTCGATCCAGGCCTGGTCTGTCTTCTGGATGGAGCTGGGCTCAGCCGGTGGGGGGCTCGCAGTGCCACCCCTGTTCGAGATGGGCAAGGGAAACTCCTGAGGGAGCTTCCCGTCCTGGATGGCGCGCTCGCGGTAGCGGTGGCATTGATTGAGGACATCCCGCGTCCGCTGGCCGCTCAGCAGTTCGAAACCTTTGGCCGGAATGGGATAGGTGGGGTCCTTCGGATCCAGGGTGATGCCAGACTGTGCATAAAGGAAGCTCAACCGACGCGCCGCGATGTCCTTGGCGGTTTGCGCCGTCACCACACCCTCCAGTGTGACGGGCTCGGGGTCGTATTCGATCCGGTCCCGGATGGCCTGGTTGACCTGGTGCCGCATCTTCATCCAGAAGTTTTCCAGGCAGCAGACCACCACGATGGCCGTGGGAACCTTGCCTGCGAGCGCAGCGAGGTTGTTCATCGCACGGCGGAAGGACGGCTCCATCCCGGTGTTCTGCTCGAAGTCGCTGATGTCCTCGACCTGATCGACGCAGAGGACAAGGGCCTGACCCATCACGCCCATGAGCAAGCCCAGGTGGGTCAGCATCCGGATGGGATCGTTGTCCGCCGTGCGGGGGACCAGATCGCCAATCACCGCGCGGTCCGCGGGAGCGAGGTCCTCGCACCGAAGCCATTGAAGGATCCGGTGATGGAACCGCGCCTCTCGCCGCTGAAGGCAGATGAGCGCACGAAGCAACTGCACATCGACACGGCGGAACGCTTCGTCCGCATGGAGGTCGTCGGCGACCGAGCGGATCATGTCGTGGAGCTCGTGGTCGTCCAGGATCCGTTCTTCCGGGATGAGCGGTGCGAAGGCGCTCATGCAGCGGCCCATGACCGCATTGGACAGTCGCATCAGGCCCGAGTCCTCTCCGTCCTCATCGCCCGAGTCGTAGGGCTGGTCGAGGGAGTCAATGAGGTAGGACAGGATGTGCCGGTCATAGTGGACCGCATCCACGGTCATCGGCATGTAGCCGACGTAGCCCGCCTTGCGGCCGTGGACGCTGTTGCGGAAGGCGCGCACCAGGTGCGTCTTCCCGCTGCCGGACTCACCCAGCAACAGCAGCAACTTGCCTGAGTCCGGGAGAGGCTGGCGGGTCGCTCGATTCACCAGCTTGTCGAATGCCGTTCGCGCGGGGGCGTTGAGGGATTCGACGTCGAAGGGGTCCCTCTTCCAGAGGGTCTGGCCTTGCTGGATGCTGCTGAAGATTTCGGGGCCGTTGGCCAGGAAGGCCGCGAGACGGGCGTCGGTGGGCATGGAGGTTCCTGGAGGGGACGGGCTAGACGACGACGAAGTGGTAGGTGGCGCCGTAGGACTGCACTTCGGACTCGGCGACGTCGGCGGCGTTCATGTGCTGGACGAGATCCGCGCGGCTCAACGAGATGTGCCGCTTGCGGTTGGCTTCAAGCAGCGCGGTGTCGAAGGCCTCGCGGCTGGCCCACTCCGGCTGCACGGCCCGCCAGACGTGGGAGATGAAGACCTTGTTGTCGCCGAACCGTCCCGTGGGCAGGGCCCGGGCCACCTTCAACACACGTTTGGCGAACGACGCAGTATCCGCGGGCACGGGCGCCACCGTCTTCTCCACGGGCACGGGCTCAGCGGGCTCCGCCGAACCCTCCGCCAGCACCCACTCCCGCAGCGCCGCCAGCCGCACCACCTCCGCGTCCACCCGTGCCGCCCCCACCGTGCGCGCGGCCAGCTGCTCCAGGCCGCGCTTGGGGTTGCTGACCTCCTGCCCCAGGAGCTTGCTCAGCAGGAGTGCCTTCACCGCGGGCAGGGTGAGCTTTGCGTCCGTCTCCACGCCGAGCGCCCGCCACATCAATCGGTCATCGACCTGTGACAGGGTCGGTGTCTCCGGTCCCTCGACCTTGTGAGCACGCTTGAGCAGCAGCGCACGCACCCCGTCCGCTTGCGCCAGACGGCCGAACACCGCCTTGGAGTTCGGCAGCCCCAGGCCGCGGGCGAGCAGGTGCTGCTGCTTCACCCGCCGCCACGTCAGCCCCTTGGGCGAGTCCACCCGAAGGAACTTCAACGCCCGCTGCCGGCCCTGCCCCGTCAGCGCCAGCGCCGTCTTCGCGCGCTTCTGCACGAGCCCTGTGTCGAACAGCGTGGTCAGCAGCGCGTCGAACCGCTCGGTCCACTCCCCCCGGCTCCAGCGGTGCTCCACGAAGGCATGCAGCGTCTTCGCCAGCTCGTTGCGCGTGCCGGCCTTCTTCTCCGGCCGGGTCGCAAGCCACGCCAGGGCCAGCCCCTGGAGTCGGGTGTCAGGATTTTCAGTGGTGTCCATGTCGTGGCTCCCGCCCGGACAGCTCGCGCTTCCGGGCTTCAATCAACGTGTCGAGGGTGTGGAGGATGTGCTCCAACTGCGACAGCACGTCCGTCGCGAGCAGCCGGTACACCCAGTAGCCCGCGCGCTGGAGGTCCAGGTCCTTGCGCCGGTCGCGGCGGAAGCGCTCCGGGTCCTGGAAGTGGAAGTGGCCGTCGATCTCCACCGCGATGCGCAGCTCCCGGCTGAGGAAGTCCACCTCCCACGGCCTCGGGCCTCCCGTGTCCAGGTGTGCGTTGAGTTCGAAGACGCCCGCCGTCGCCGCGTGCTCCTCCAGCCGGTCGCGCAGGTAGGCCTCCGCCTTGCTCCGCGCCCGGTCCGCGGACGCGTCGCCCGCGCCCGTGAGCACCTCCAACGCCAGCTCCGCGGCCCTCACCCGCTGCGCCTCGGGCGCCCCCGCACGCTCCAGCTTCCGCAGCGTCTCCACCGCGCCCTCGGACCCCGACGCTCCCGGCACCTCCAGCCGGCCCTCGCGCACCAGCGCCTTCAGCCGCGTCTCCTCGCCGCCGAGGAACACCGCCAACGCCTCCGGCCCCACCGCGCACGCCACCGCGAGCGCCGGCACCGCGTTGCACAGCATCCCCGCCACGTGGAGCCCCCGGAACGACGGCGCCACCCCCGCGGGCACCCGCACCACCGGCGCGCGCCCGGGCGGCACCAGCGCGTGCAGCGCCCGCAGGCCCGCGCCCACGTTCTTCGTCAGCGCCACGCGCACCGCGTCCGGCAGCGCCCCCGGCGCCGTCGCCTCCCTCCCGATGACGAGCGCGCGGCACAGCGCCCAGGTCGCCTCCGGCAGGGCAGGCGGTGGCAATCCCTCCAGCAGCACGCGCCGCTCGTGCGCTGTCTTTCCCGTGAACACCTGCGTGTGTCTGGGATTCGCGGCCGTCAGGCTGAACGTGGCCAGCGCCTCCGCGTCCGCCCCCAGGTCCCGCGTCGCCGCCAGCGCCCGGGCCCAGCCCAGCGCCGCCGAGGGCAGGTCCTCACCGGAGACCTCCACCACCCCCAGCCCATGCCGCGCGGCCCACTGGACCCAGAGCGCGCTCGCGACTTCCGGCGGGCCCTCCAGCACGCTCAGCGTCGCAATGCCTTCCCTGCGGCGCCGCGCCTGTCGGTCCAACGCATCCAGCAGCGCGACGTCTCCCGACAGCGGCAAGCCCGGCCCCCCGGGAGTGGTATCGCTTCACCACCCCCTGTGCGCGCAAAGCCTGCTCCCGTGGGTCGGGCGCTGACAAGACCCCCAAAAGAGGTAGTGACAACCGGGAAGGAATGGACCCGGGTGGGTCTGGGAAGGCTTTAGCGGGCCTTCTCTTCCAATGATTCCCGACTCAAAAGCAGCCCCAGCCCCGCCGCCGCGAGCGCGGAGACCATGCCCGTCAGGAAGGGTGCCTGGGTCCCGAGCGACGCATACATCCAACCGCTCGCCACCGGCCCCACCGTGCGCGCAAGGCCGCCGCACGACTGCGCCAATCCCAGCACCGCCCCCTGCTGTGACGGCGACGCCACCTGCGAAGCGAGGCTGGAGATGAGCGGCTGCAGGAACCCCATCCCCGCGCCCACCAGCACCACGGAGGCCATCATCCCAATCGCCTGGTGCGACACCGCGAGCCCCACCATGCCCCCGGCCAACAGGAAGGCCCCGGTGATGAGCAGCCGGAACTCCCCCACCGCGCGCGCCAGCGGTCCAATCAACCCGCCCTGGATGATGACGCCCAGCCCGCCCACCACCGCGACTGTCTCTTATACACATCT
>NZ_RAWG01000038.1 GCF_003611735.1 Corallococcus sicarius
GCCGAGGCCCCTCCGCCCCCGCCGCAGAAGGTGGCGCCGGAGGTCTTCGACAACGCCCTCAAGGCCTACTTCGACGGCAAGCCGCGCGACGCCGCGGGCCCGCTGTACGCGTGGCTCCAGGCGACGCCGCGCACGGACGACAACTACGCGTGGGGGCAGTACTTCCTCGCGAAGAGCCTCATCGACCTGGGGCTCACGCACGCGGGCGCCACGTACCTGGCGCGCATCGCGCGCGAGCGCACCAACCCCAACGTGCTGCCGCGCGCGCTGGACGCGCTGAAGGACCTGACGGACCGGCCGCACGACGAGGTGATGATCGACGAGCAGGTGTTCGGCGCGCTCGACCTGGGCTTCCTCCCGGAGGAGACGGGCGCGTACGCGCACTACCAGCAGGGGCTGGTGGACCTGCGCGTGGGCAACGAGCGCTGGGCGGGCACGCACTTCTCCAAGCTGCCGGAGACGAGCGCCGAGGCCAGCCGCGCGAAGTTCGCCCTGCTCGTCACCCGCCTCAAGCAGGTGAAGGATCCGCCGGATGAGATGGTGAAGGACTTCCTCACCCTGTCCGAGGACGAGAAGCTCACGCGCGAGTCGCGCAACGAGGCCGCGCTCGCCGTGGCCCGCCTGCGCTACGAGCGCAAGGACTACCCGGGCGCGCTGGACGCGTACGGCAAGGTGAAGCTGCCGGACCTGGACCCCGGCCGCGCGAGCCTCTACCTGGAAGAGGCGTGGACCCGCTACAAGCTGGGCGAACTGAGGGCGTCGCTGGGCATCCTCACCACGCTGGACGCGCCGTCCTTCCGCGACGAGTTCCTGCCGGACAAGTACCTGCTGCGCGCGCTCATCTTCCGCGACCTGTGCCACTACCTGCCCGCCAAGCGCGCCGCGAAGGAGCTGACGCGAAGGTACGCGGACTCGCTGGAGTCCGTGCGCAGCCGCGAGGACCTGAGCCAGGACGTGCGCCTGCGCCGCGCCGCCAACGCGCACGGCGGCACCAAGCGCGCCTCCCGGTTCGTGTCCCTGCTGGACCTGGAGGGTGAGCGCCTGGGCCGCTACGCCGGCAGCTTCGGCGACCGGCTCTTCGGGCACCTGACGCGGCTGTATGACCTGTCCCACGCGGAGGCCGTGCGGGTGTACGACGCGCGGCTCGCGGAGGCCGTGCGCCAGGAGGCGGACACGCTGCTGCGCGCCGCCGAACAGGTGCGCCTGATGGAGTACGAGGTCGGGCTCAAGCTGTACGAGCGCGTGAAGAAGGGCGCCCAGGTCGTGGCCGCCGAGGAAGAGGAAATGCTGTCCCCCGCGCAGGTCGCCTTCCGCTTCGACAACGAATACTGGAACGACGAGCTCAAGTCCTACCGGGTCCGCATCGAGAGCCGTTGCATCGAGGAAACCCCATGACCGGCCCGTTCACCGGCCTCATCACCGCCGCGATGCTCGCGGCCGCTGCTCCTGGCGCCGCCGGCCGCGCCGGGCCCAACCTCAACCCCATCGTCTCCAAGGCGAAGGAGCGCGACGAGCTCATCACCAAGCTCAAGCGCGACATCTTCAAGGTGGACCGCGCCATCGGCGAGACGGAGCGGCTCATCTCCAAGAGCCGCAACGCGCCGTACCTGCCGGACTTGCAGTTCCGGCTGGCGGAGCTCTTCGTGGAGAAGAGCCGCTACGTCTACTACCTCCAGGCCGAACAGCGGCCGGAGGGCGCGTCGGGCGCCATCGTCTCCCCGGAGACGCGCCTGATGAAGCAGAAGGCGGTGCAGATGTACTACCGCCTCTTGCGCGAGTACCCGGACTTCAAGGACGGCGATCAGGTGACGTTCTACCTGGCGCACGAGCAGCGCGAACTGGGCCAGTTCGACGAGATGCTCAAGACGCTGGGGGACCTGACGCGCAAGTACCCCAACAGCCCGCTGCGGCTGGAAGCCGAGCAGATTCTCGGTGACCACTTCTTCGACAAGGCGGACCTCGTCGAGGCGGAGAAGCACTACCAGGCCATCCTGGAGCTGCCGCCCTCGCCGGTGCACGACCTGGCCCGCTACAAGATGGGCTGGATCCGCGTGAACCAGGCCAAGCACGCGGAGGCCGTCACGTTCTTCGAGGCGGCGGCCGCCAGCGCGCCCCTGCCCGGCGTGGACGTGAAGAAGGCGCTCAACGTCAAGCGCGAGGCGCTGCTGGACCTCGTGTACAGCTACACCGAGGCCAAGCCCCCCAAGGGCGCGCTCAACTACTTCGAGAAGCTCAGCGACAGCCGCGCCACGTACTCGCTCGCGCTGGACAAGCTGAGCAACCGCTACTTCATCAAGCAGCAGTACGAGTGGGCCATCCCCGCGCTGCGCAAGCTGATGGAAGTGCAGCCGGACCCGGAGATGGACCTGGAGCGCGGTCAGAAGCTGTACGACTCGCTCAAGGCCTCCAAGGGCAAGGTGATGCCGGAGCCGGATGACATCCGCTTCCTCGTGCGCGCCGCCGTGCAGAGCAAGACGGATCCGGAGCTTGGGGACACGGACCGCAAGAAGCAGCTGGCGGAGCTGGAGGAGATGGCGCGCGACCTGTCCACCCAGGTGCACCTGGCCGCGCAGAAGAGCGACCAGCGCGACCTGTACGTGAAGGCCGCGCAGGCCTACCGCGAGTACCTGGGGCTGTTCCGGCCCGAGCAGTACGTGCGGCCCATCATGAAGAACCGCGCGGACGCCCTCTTCGCGGCGAAGGAGTTCCCGGACGCCGCGCGCCAGTTCGAGGAGCTGGCCCGCTACGAGGACAAGGCGAAGGACAACAAGGCGGTGGACGCGGCGATGTACGGCGCGCTCCTGGCGCACTTCTCCACGCTCAAGCCGGAGGAGGCCCTCAAGCGCAACGCCTTCGAGGTCGCCGACGCGCGGCAGGCGCTGAAGCTGCTGGGCGCAAGCTACGTGTCGCGCTACCCGCAGAGCCCGCACGTGCTGGACGTGAAGTTCAACATCGCGCGCGCCTACTACGAGGACGGCGACTACCCGAAGGCATCGGAGCTGTTCACCGCGTTCGCGCTGGCGCACCCGGCGTACAAGGACGCGCCGGTGGCCGGCAACCTGGCCCTGGACAGCCTGCGGCAGGTGAACGACTTCAAGAAGCTGGACGAGACGGGCCGCAAGTTCCTCGCGTCCTCGCTGCCGGCCAACTTCCGCGGGGAGGTGCAGAAGATCCTCACCCAGAGCAAGGCGGAGGCGCTGGATGAGATGGCCCTGCGGAGCGCGCAGGAGACGGGCGACGTCATCGAAGGCCTGATGAAGGTCGCGGACGAGAACAAGAACACCGACATCGGCGAGAAGGCGCTCTACGGCGCGTTCACCGCGGCGCGCGAGAAGCGCGAC
Source organism: Corallococcus sicarius (assembly GCF_003611735.1). GTDB lineage: Bacteria > Myxococcota > Myxococcia > Myxococcales > Myxococcaceae > Corallococcus > Corallococcus sicarius. The sequence continues at coordinate 3,342 of NZ_RAWG01000038.1, forward strand.
CTGCCCCGCGAGCGCGAGCTGGGCACGAAGCTGGTGCAGTCCTACCCGAAGAGCCAGTACCTGTCGGACGTGCTCCTGACGCTGGGGCGGCACTCGGCGGAAGCGGCGGCCTTCAACGAGGCGGCCAGCTGGTTTGAACAGGTGGGCCAGAAGCTGGGCGGCGACCTGGCGGCGGTGGACGGCTGGATGGCCGGCGCGCGGCTGCGGCTCGCGCTGGGCGAGTACAAGGAAGCGTCCCGCAACCTGGAGACGGCGGCGGAGGCGGCCGGGGCTCGCAAGGGCGAGGTGCTGGCGCTGCTCGCCGAGACGCGCCTGAAGCAGAAGGACTACGCGCGGGCGAAGACGACGGCGGAGACCGCGCTGCGGCTGGACAAGAACAACGTGGCGGCCGCCGCGGTGCTCGCGGAGGTGCAGGCGACGACGGCGCCCACGGCCAACGCGGACGCGCTCATCGCCACCCTCACCGCCGCGGTGCAGGGCCCCAACGGCCAGTCGGAAGAGGCGGCCAAGGGGCTGTGGTACCTGGGAGAGATCCTCTACCGCGGCTACAAGGACCTGCCCGCCGACAAGGTGGAGGAGAAGGTCGCCGCGCTCCAGTCCATGGAGGGCGTGTACACGCAGGCCGCGTCGCTCGGGTATCCGGAGTGGGCGGTGGCGTCGCTGTGGAAGATTGCCCTGGCGTACGGCCACATCGCGGACGTGGTGGACCAGACGCCGGTTCCGGGCGGGCTGTCCGCCGCGGAGACGAAGCAGTTCCAGGACGCGGTGAAGCAGCAGGTGGGACCGCTCAAGGCCCGCTCGGATGACGCCTTCAAGGCGTGCCTGTCCCGCGCGGAGTCGCTGGAGGTCTTCAACGCGGCGGTGCTGGGCTGCCGCAACCGCACGGACGTGGCCGCGCTGCCGGTGCCGCAGCCGGCCGCGCCCACGCAGCCCACGGCGTTGGACGAGCTGCGCAAGAAGGCGGAGAAGGTGCTGTCCGCCGAGGCGCTGGAGGCGCTGGGCATGGGCCTGCTGGACGCGCGTCAGTACGGCATGGCGCAGCTCACCTTCGGCCGCGTGACGGAGCTGCAGGACACGCGCGCCTCCGCGCACGCCGCGCTGGGCTGGGCCATGCTCAACCTGGGCGACGCGATGGGCGCCCGGGCGGCCTACGCCAAGGCGCTGGAGGCGGACCCCACCTACGACAAGGCCCGCCTCAACCTGGCCGCGCTGCGCTGCCGCTTCGGCGACACGGACGGCGCGCGTCGCGAGCTGGCCGTGCTCAAGGACATGGGCACGCTCAACGGCCCGGACGTGGACTCGGGCTGGAAGGCGTGCAAGTGAGCGCGCGCCTTCGCTTCATCGCTCCAGCGATTGTCGCGCTCGCCACCGCGTGTGGTGGCGAGGGCGGCGCGCTGGAGGGCAGCGTGACGCCGCTGCTGGACCTGAAATACCAGCGGGCCGACGCGCAGCTGGCGGAGGGCACGCTGGCGGTGAGCTTCATCAACGTGCAGGGCACCGGGCAGAACGTGGTGCTGAAGGTGAGCGCGCGCGTGACGGACATGCTTCCGGACGCGGAGTACACGGGCTCGCTGGACATCGACCTGGCCCAGGCGCTGGAGGATGGCTCGCAGCGGGGCAGCGTGGACCGCAGCGTGCTGGACGAACCCGTGCGCCCCTTCCCGCTCCTGCAGCGGGGAAACCTCTTCGTGAAGTCCCTTCCGAAAACCACCGGTGACCGCGTGTCGGGCGAGTTCAACGTGACCTTCGTCAACGGCACCGACGTCTACTCCGGCCGCACCATCTTCGGCCGCTTCGAGGCGACCGCTCCATGAAGCGCACCCTGCTGCTCAGCCTGACCCTCCTGGCCTCCGCCTGTGGCCCGCGCTACGGCATGCGCGTGCCGGACTCGCTGGTGAAGAAGCTGCCGTACGAGACCCGCATCGAGCTGCTGGAGGCGGAGAACGACCTGGCGCTCGCCATCGACCGGGTGGACGAGACGGACAACGAGGTCAACCGCGCGCGGGAGAACATCCGCCGGGCGAAGTCCCGCCAGGAGGCCGCCGAGGACGAGGAGGACCGCGCCCCGGACGCGTCGTCGCGCGAGGTGGCGCAGCTGGCCATCGCGGAGTCCGAGGCCCGCGTGGAGTACCTGCGCGCGCACCAGCGCCTCAACGTGGGCCTGCGCGACGTGGAGAAGCTGTCGTTGCGCTGCGCCTTCTCGAAGTTCGAGCTGGCGCGGCTGACCGCGGCGCGCAAGGCCAAGGTCGAGGGCAGTGAGCGCCTGGACCCCAAGGACTACGAGGAGCAGGTGTCCGAGTGCGAGGCGGCGGTCAAGGAAGAGCGTGCCGAGCTCGCCGAGGACACGAAGGAAGCGCAGACCGCCAAGGAGGCGTGGGAGGCGAAGAAGGCCGCCCTCGCCAAGAAGACCTTCGACGCGCGCGCCAGCCCGTACGTGGAGAACCTGTGATGACGAAAGCCGGCGTCCTCCTCCTCCAGTTGCTCGCTGCCCAGGCCCCTGCTCCGTCCGCTCCGGAGACCCCTCCGGCGGACAAGCCGGCCGTGGTCGCCCCGCGCGCGGACAAGCTGCCCGACGACCCGGACGCGCTCTACAAGCTGGGCACGGCCTTCCTGTCGCAGAACCAGCCGCGCCGCGCGGTGGCGCCGCTGACGAAGCTCGTGGGCCTGACTCCGGACGGCGTGCCGGCGAAGGTGGCCCTGGCGCGCGCGCTGCGGCTGTCGGGTGACGTGGACAAGGCGAAGGCCGTGCTGGACGCGGCGCTGGCGGGCTTCCCGGAGGAGGCCACGCTGCGCTCGGAGCGCGGCCTGCTGGCGCGCATCCAGGACGACACGGACGAGGCCATCACCCAGTACTCGGTGGCGACGGAGCTGGCGCCCAAGGACGCGGAGCTGCGCTTCAACCTGGGCGAGGTGCTCCAGCGCGCGAACCGCACGGAGGACGCCATCGAGGCGTACCGCGAGGCGCTGAAGCTGGACGGCGCGCTGCACGTGGCGCGGGTGAACCTGGGCAAGGCGCTGGCGGAGAAGGGGCTCAACGCGGAGGCCAAGGAGACGCTGCGCGAGGCGCTGCGCCAGAAGGACGGCGACGCGGAGGCGCACTACAACCTGGGCGTCATCCTGATGCGGGAGAACGACGCCGCGGGCGCGTTCGCGGAGTACCAGGCCGCCATCAAGGCGGACCCGAAGCACGCGCGCGCGCAGAACAACCTGGGCGTGGTGCTGGACGGCCAGGGCAACGCGCGCAAGGCGGCGGAGGCCTTCAGCCGCGCCATCGCGTTGGATCCGAAGTACGCGGAGGCGCACTTCAACCTGGGGCTCGTGTGCTTCGAGCTGGGGGAGAACTCCCGCGCGACGCGTGCCTTCGAGAAGGCGCTGATGCTGGAGCCCCGTCGCGCGAGCGGCCCGTACACGCAGCTGGGCCAGCTGTACCTCGCGCAGGGCAAGAAGACGCAGGCGGTGGCCGCGTTCCAGAAGGCCATCGAGAAGAGCGCCGACGACGGCAAGAAGACGACGGAGGCGTACCAGGGGCTCGCGCGCGCGTACCTGGGGTTGGGCAAGGTGGACGAGGCGGTGGCCACGCTGAAGACGGCGGTGGAGACCTTCCCGGACGAGCCCGGCACCCGCGCGGGCTACGGCGACGCGCTCAAGGCCAAGGGCGACCTGGACGGCGCCATCGCGCAGTACACGGTGGGCCTGAAGCTCCAGCCCACGACGGAGAACCGGCTGGTGCTCGCGGAGGCGTACGCGAAGAAGCACGTGGGCGCGCAGGCGAAGCCGCTCTACGAGGCGGTGCTGGCGGAGGATCCGAACCACCGCGGGGCGAAGCTGGGCCTGGCGGACCTGCTGCTGGCCATGGGCGACTACGCGGCGGCGGAGAAGCTGCTGACGCCCGCGGCGGGCGAGGAGCAGGACACGGGCGCGCTGGCGCGGCTGGGCATCCTGCACTCGCGGCGCGGCCGGCCGGACCTGGCGGTGCCGGAGCTGGAGGCGGTGGTGGCGAAGGACCCCGCGCAGCTGGAGGCCCGCGCGGAGCTGGGCTTTCTGTACCTGCGCGGCGGTGACGAGTCCAAGGCGGTGCAGGTGCTGAGCGACCTGCTGGCCGTGGAGCCGCGCAACTCGCTGGGCCTCCTGTACCTGGGCCACACGCTGTACCGGCAGGGCAAGGCGAAGGAGGCGGAGAAGTCCTTCCGGGGTGCGTCGCAGGTGGACCCCATCGCCGGAGAGCCGCACTTCGCGCTGGCGCAGCTGCTGGAGTCCACGGGCCGCAAGGACGAGGCGAAGAAGGAATACGAGGCTGCGGTGCGCCTGCAGCCGGACCACGCGGACGCGAAGACGGCGCTCCAGAAGCTCGTCGCCGCTGGCGGCACGCCTTGAGGGTGGGCATGCGGAACACTTCGATGCGCGCGGGGCTGACGGCGGTGCTGATGCTGGGCCCGCTGACGGCGACGGGGGTGGTGAGCCAGAAGCTGCGCTACCGCTTCGAGGCGGTGTCCAACCCGGTGACCACCGTGGTGGACGACAGCGGCAAGGGCCACACGGGCACCGCGCAGGGCAGCAACGGCGGCACCGTCGTCATCGAGACGCCGGGCTACGAGGGCCAGGGCGTGCGCTTCCCCGCGGTCTGCGTGGGGACGACGTGTCCCAAGGCGGCCATCACCGCGGCGGACTCCGCGGCGCTCAACCCGGGCACGGCGCTGTTCTCCTTCGGGGCGCGCGTGCGCGTCACGCTCGCGGAGCTGAGCGCGGACCACGGCTCCAACCTGGTGCAGAAGGGGCTCTCCACCACGCCGCAGTGGAAGCTGCAGCTCGATGACGCGGTGACGGGCAAGCCCAGCTGCGTGGTGCGCACCACGGGCGGCGCGAGCGCCGTCATCGTCAAGTCGTCGGTGGGCATCGCGGACGGCACCTGGCACAAGGTGACGTGTCAGCGCACCAGCACCACGCTGACCATCCTCATCGACAACGTGGCCCGGGGCAGCGCGGTGCTCGCCAGCACCTACGACATCAACCCGGCGGGCCAGCCCCTCACCATCGGGGCCAAGAGCGTGGGCAGCAACAACGACCAGTTCCACGGCGCCCTCGACGACGTGTACTTCAACCTGGACTGAGTCGCGGCCTCACTCGCGGGGCCGCATGAAGCCTTCGGGCAGCTGCGGGCCCGTGGGCGCGGGAGGCGTTGCTTCCGCGACTTCGCGGCCGAAGCGGTAGCGGGCCTCCGCGTGGACGCCGAAGGACTCGCCTTCGGCGCTCGCCAGCAGCACCAGGTCCTCGTCGGGGCGCGTGCCTTCCGGAAGGTGCAGCGTCCAGGGGACCTCCTGGGTGTCTCCCTCCAGCACGATGGGCGACGTGGGCCCTTCCTGGAGCTGCGTGCGGGACGGCACGCGCAGGGAGACCTCGATGGGCGCGGTGAAGCCGGGGCTTCGCTCCAGCCGCGCGATGAGCCGCACGGTGTCCCCGCGCGACTCCACCACCCGCCAGGAGACGTGCAGGGGCGCGGGGACGCGGGCGGTGGTGGTGAGCACCGTCGGCGGTGGCATCGCGTCGTCGTCCGCTTCCTGCGTGTCCTCTGGCGCGGCCTGCGTGAGCACCGCGTGGGTGGCGACAGGGACGGGGCCGTTCGGCTTCACCGTGAGGGCCTGGGGCTTCGGGCCTTCGGCGCGTGACGGCGCGTTCCGAGACGTCTGCGTGGGAGCGGCCACCGTCACCGGTTGCGCCGAAGCATGCGGCGTCTGGACCGTGCGAAGGGGCACCTCCTCGGACTGCGGTGGCAGCTCCGACTCACGGGGCAGCTTCTTGCGCCGCGCCCGGTCCACGCCGGACGCCATGCTGGCCGACAGCGCGCCCACGAGGGCCAGCGCGAGCACGGCCCCGGCCATCCTCCTTCGCAGCTTCGAGCTCTCCGGCGACATGAGCCCAGGCACGCGGATCCGAAGCTTCAAGCGTGGCAGCTTCATGGGCACAGGGGCTCGTGGCTGGGGTACGGGAACGCGGTGGCGGGCTCGGTGGCCGCGTCCACCCGGGCGCGGGGGAAGCCCTGGCACACCAGCGCGTCCAGGAAGTCCGCGAGGCACGGTGACGGCTTGCCCGTGTCCACCACGTCCTTGAGCGCGCCCTTCTCATCCCGGCTCCAGGTGTGCCGGGTGTAGCCGCGCGCCCAGGGGGCCCGGTTCATCGCGGACGAGGAGAGCGCGTCGTAGAGGGGCTGGCTCGACGGGGTGCTGGTGGCGGTGCGGTAGAGGATTGCGGCGACCTCGTTCTCATCCATGTGCTGGAGCAGGCCGTCCTCCGCGTGGGGCCGCGCCCAGGCGCTCACCGACGAGGCGCGCGCGGACAGGTCCACCCAGAACATCGTCCCGCCCTGCCGGTCGTAGTAGCGCGGGCTGCGCCGGGCATCGGTGCTGAACCACGTGGCCCAGCCTTCGCTCCATGCCTGGCCCGGGAAGGTGGGCACGCCCACGTAATGCGTGCCGCCTTCGTCGGGGGAGGTGCCCCGACTGGCCATCACCCAGTGCCCCAGCTCGTGCATCACCATCGCATCCGACCACCACGCCGCATCCGAGTCCCCGGGCAGCCACACCTGCGAGTCCCACTTGCGGCCCACCGCCGTCACCGGCCAGCGCGCGAAGCACGCACCGCAGGACCACGTCGTCCCGAAGCCCAGCCACGCCACCACGGGCAAGCCGTCCCGCCCACCGTAGCGCTCGCGCATCCGGCGCCACGCCGTGCCCAGCGAGTCGAACACCGCCGCCGCGCCGGAGCCCTCGGCTTCGGTGAGGGTGAACGCCGGTTGCTCCCGCACCTCGCGCGTCGAGTGCGCCCAGCTCCAGATGCGCGCCCCTTCGCCCGGCACCGTGGCCACCCGCTGTTCCCCCGGGAGGCCGGGATCCGCCACCGCGTAGGCCACCGCGCCGTCGCGCCCCTGCCCCGCCGCGTACACGACGATGCGGTCGTCCTCGCGCAGGTTCGCGGGCACCTTCAACGTGAAGCGGCCGCCGCTGTCCGTCACCTGCGAGTCCAGCGGCGTGTTGCCCTGGAAGGAGACGATGAGGAAACCTCGCGCCGGGATGAGGCCCACCTCCGGTGTCCACCCCCGGAACCCGGCGTCCGGGAAGCGGCGGGCGTAGCGCACCGTGCCGCTCACCGTGGGCCCTGGCGCGCCGCAGAAGCCCCGGCCCGGCGCGGGCTCACAGCCGGACTCGCAGGCGCGCGCGAGCCACTGGCCGTTCGTGCACACCTCCCACGACCGGGCCTCCGTACACCGGGAGGAACCGTCCACACACGCCGCGCCCGCGACGCAGGCGACCTCCGGGGTCTCCACACAGGCCGAGTCCACGCCGCAGTCCTCGCGGTGCACGACGCCGCCTTCACAGCGCTCCAGCACGCGGGGCCCCAGGCACCGTCCCTGCGCGGGGAGCTGGTCACACGTCAGCGCGGGCCGCAGCGCCTCCTCGGGCAGCGTGGAGACACAGGCCGCGCAGGCCGCGCCTTCACAGTCGGGCGCGCAGGGCGTCAGCTCCTCGCCCGAGTCGCATCCCAGGCCCAGGAGGACCATGCAGAACAGCGCCCAGGTCCGCCACCGCGCCGATGCTCCGCGTCCCACCAGGAGGAGACCTCTTTCGTGCCGGCGCCTTCGCCGGGGCTGAATGCGCGAAGAAGACAACACGCGCTCCACCCGGGCAGGCAGAGGCGGGCGGACGACGGCCCCCCTGCCCGCCCGCTCATCCCTCCGCGCGGGCCAGGAACGCGGCCAGCAGGGCCTGTCGCTCCGCTTCGCCCAGCACCCCGTCCAGCGCGGGGAACAGGTACGTCTCCTCGCGCAGCGAGTGGTGGTGCTCCAGGTGCTTGAACGTGCCCTCCATGTCGAACACGCGCAGCACCGCGCGGCGGTAGTCCGGCGCGGCGGGGTCCAGGGCGTCCACCGCGTCCTGACACTTCGCCAGCAGCTCGCGCATGCGCTGGTGCTCGCCGGTGAAGAGCTCCGGCGCGGCGCCGCGGATCCGTCCGGCGCGGGGCAGCTCCGGCAGCAGCAGCGCCTCCTCCGCCTCCAGGTGCCGCGTGAGCGCCTCGCGGTAGCGCGTCAGCCGCTCGCGGGCGACGGGCAGGTCCAGGCCCATCAGCGCCTCCTGGTGCTGGAGGAACAGCTCCTCCAGGTCGCGGTGGAGCGCGCCAAGGCTGACGAAGTCGGAGGGCACGGACATCGCGGCGACGCGCCTTCAGTGCACCTTGTCGTCGCGGGCACCCGCCTCGCGGACCACGCGGGGACGCGGTGTCACCATGCGGGCGACGCCGGAGAAGAGCTGCTCCTCCGTGTAGACCTTGCGCACGCGGCGGCGCGCCATGCGCGGGTCGTACGCCGGGCCCGGCCGCTCCAGCCATTGCAGCACGCGCACCTCGCCGGAGTGGGCCAGGGCGGAGAGCAGCGCCTTCGGGCACAGCTTCAGATAGCGCCGCACGAGCGGCCGCAGCCGGCGCCCGAAGTCCTCCCCCAGCTTCGCGTGGCGGCGGCCCGCGTGCAGGGTGCCGTCAAAGCGCAGCGAGATGTGGAAGAGCTCGTGCATCAGCGTCTCCAGCCGCGCCTTCGCGGTGGAGCCCCGGAAGAAGAGCGGCCGCAAGGTGATGCAGTACAGGATGCGCCGGTCCTGGATGCGCACCACCGGCTTGCGCCGGCCCGCCTTGTCGATGCTCTTGCCGCCCTTGAAGCACAGGGGCTTCACCGTGCCGCGCGAGGCGCGCCGGGCCTCGCCCGCGACCACCAGGATGCGACTGGCCTTCACGTGGCTGAACTCGGGCATGCGCGCGGCGATGTCCCGGATGAGGGAGCGCACGGTCCGGTTGAAGTTGGGACGTCGAGGGGCCACGGTTGGTGGACAGTCTAGCGGAAAACCCCTTGGGGCCAGCCCCCGACCTCCCCAGAATGTCCGCCGTGAATCGCTCGACCGTCCTGGCCTCCCTGGTGTCCGTGCTGTTCGCCCTCGTCTCCGGGTGTGCCTCTACCCCGGCCCGCTCCGGCGGCACTCCTGCCCTCACGGCGCAGGAGACGTCGGTGGTGTCCCAGGGACTCACCGATGCCACGGTGCGCTACACCGGCCAGGTGACGGGCACTTCCAACGGCGTGGTGGAGCGCGCCGACTACGAGCTGGTCGCCGACGGGCAGGTGCTGCGCAAGGGCTCGCAGAAGCTGGGCGTGCCGTTCGCGCCGGGCACGCCCGCCGACTTCTCCTTCGAGGAGAAGTCCGCCTACGTGAAGGGCCCCGACGACCTGGCGCGCCTGAGCGCCCAGGGCGGCACGGTGCTCATCGCGCTGCGCGGCACGCTGGTGGTGCGCTCGGGCGACACCGAGGAGACGCTGCCCTTCGCCGCGAGCCGCGCGGTGCGCGTGCCCCGGATGCCGGAGGTCGTCGTGGAGGAGCTGGACGGCGCGCGCTACTCGCCCGAGGAGGTGCAGATCAACCTGCGCCTGGGCGTGCGCAACCCGAACCCGTTCCCGCTGCGGCTCGACTCGCTGAGCTACCAGGTGGCGGTGGCGGACCGGCCGCTGGCGGAGGGCACGGTCGGACAGTCGGACACGGTGGATGCGTCCGCGACGGGCGTGTACCCGGTGGAGGTGTCGGTGACGGAGCAGACGTGGGGACCGGGCGTCAAGGCGCTCATCGCCAAGGGCGTGCTCCCCTACAGCGTGAAGGGGGAGGTGAAGGGCCCCATGCTGCAGCTGCCCTACACGCTGAAGGGTGACGTGAAGCTCAACGTGTCCCGCTAGACTGGGGCGCGACAGTGCCCATCTACCTGTTGAGCGATGACGAGCCGGAGCTGTTCCCGCCTCCGGCCAAGGCGGACAAGAGCGGCCTGCTGGCGGTGGGCGGCGACCTGCGCCCGGAGCGGCTGGTGGCGGCCTACTCGCAGGGCATCTTCCCCTGGTACAGCGAGGGGCAGCCCATCCTCTGGCACTCGCCGGACCCGCGCTTCGTGCTGGAGCCCGCGAAGGTCCACGTGGGCCGCTCGCTGCGCAAGGTGATGAACCGGGGCACGTACACCGTGCGCTACGACACCGTGTTCGCGAAGGTCATCGACGCGTGCTCGCGCGTGCACCGGCCGGGGCAGGACGGCACGTGGATTACCGACGCCATGAAGCAGGCGTACGTGACGCTGCACGAGCTGGGGCTCGCCCACTCGGTGGAGGCGTGGCAGGACGGCGTGCTGGTGGGCGGGCTGTACGGCGTGTCGCTGGGCGCGGCGTACTTCGGGGAGAGCATGTTCGCGCTCGCGCCGGACGCGTCGAAGGTGGCGTTCGCCACGGCGGTGGAGCGCTTCCGGGGCTGGGGCTTCCAGCTCATCGACTGCCAGGTGGAGACGGAGCACCTGGAGCGCTTTGGCGCGGAGCCGTGGCCTCGCAAGCGGTTCCTGGCGGCGCTCAAGGAGGCGCTGAAGGAGCCCACGCGGCAGGGGCCGTGGACGGAAACGGAAGCCGGAGCGACGTAGACTGCCCGGATGGATGTCCATTACACCTGGATTGGCCCCCCTCCGACGGACCGCAGCCGGGACATCGACGAGCCCAAGCGGCTGGCGGCGCGCGTGGGAACGGGCGTGAAGATCTACTTCTGGTGTCTCGACGCGCAGGTCGCGACGTACGAGCGGGACTTCGCCGCGCATGCGAATGTCACCGTGCGGGGCATGCAGGCGTTCCTGGCGAGGGCAGGAGGCCGGGCCTACCGCTGGTACTACTGGTACCAGGAGTCCGACGACTGGGCGGTCGCGGCAATGACAGACATCCTGAACTGGGGCCTGGCCCTGGCGACGCCTCCCTCGTACCGGGCCTTCGTGAAGGACGCCTGGTCGCTCTTCCTCATGTACACGTGGGGCGGCTACGTGTTGGACGCGGGCGTGGGGCCGCACGGCGGCGGCGCGTTCGCGCTCCCGGAGCCCAAGGCGTTCATGAGCCCGTCGCTGACCGAGGACGACGCGCTGTCGATGCGCCGCTTCAAGTTGTCGCGGCTCACGGGGTGGCAGGCGCAGGGGGACGTGACGCTCAACAACAACCTCGCGGACGCCGTCTGCGAAGCGATGAACTACGGCGCCGCCGACGAAGGGGACACGGAGACGTGTCCCCAGATTGAGGTCTGGATGCTGGCGAGCCCCCGGTATTCGAAGGGGGCCTGGGCGGCCCTGCGGCAGTACTGCGTCGCCTGGAAGGAGATGCAGCAGAACAACACCCTGGTGAGCGCCAGCGCGCCCCAGGTGTTCCGCTACCTCATCGCCGGCTCCGTCTACAACGGCCTGTCTCATGGCCAGAACGGCGCCGCGCCGCGCGGCTCCCTGTGGTTCTGTCAGAACGGGCAGAACGGCACGGTGGAAGTACCGACCCTGAAGCTGCGCAAGACGTACCACGGGTCCAGCGCGCACTGAGCGGGCCGGATGGAGGCAACCGCTTGATGGGCGCGCCTACCCCTGAGACGGCCTGTTGCGGAGACAAACCCAACTCTTGCGTGGCTGCCCCTGCACAAACGCAATGGGCGCCAAATGCTCATCAAAAATCTGGAGCATGCCGTAAGAATTCCACAAGAAGCGTCCCTGCTTCGCATCCGCGAACATCACGACCTTCAGCACAAACAGGTCTTCAGAGCGCTGAACAGCCTCGACCTGGAAGTCAGCTTGGGACATCGCCCGCCCGAGCCGCGCAAGGTCGTCAGCAGAGACGAGCTTCACCGGCCCAGCGGTCTTGAGCTCCCACTCTTCAATCCAGGTTCCGTCCGCTTGGGCCCTGGCCTGGGGGAAGACCACTTTCACGATATCCGCAAAAGCCTTCGAATAGTCATCGACCATCATTCAGTCCTGGAAGCTCACGTCACTTCACGATCCGCAACCGCGTGCGAAACCGATACAGCGAGGACCCGGGCAGTGGCTCAATGAGCCCTCGGTTCAGGAGCCTCTTGAGCGCTTCTTTAACTTCCTCGGGTGAGCGCTCTCCGCCCGATGAGGCGTTGTCCCTGGAGAACTCGTGGAGTCGCCAGGCGTCAAAGCCACTCATCTTCCCATCCGGCGTGAAGTCAAAGTCCACACTGGACTCTCCATCCGAGAACCGGCATCCAATTCCATGGAACGCGAATTCCAGACCGTCCGACGTAGTGCCCACTCTCGGTATTTCCTTGCTCCGCCGTCCGGACAGCAAATCTTCCTGCCCCATGGCACGGCATAAGCGCTCCGAGAAGGCGCGTACGCAACCCAGGTACTGCTCAATCAGATCTACAACCCATTCGCTGTCCTGCATGCCCACACCTCAGCAATTCACTTCCCGACTTGCAACGCGGAGACTGAATCGCTCCAGGCTCATGCCATTCAGCGATGATAGTCCTCGCGAAACTGGAACTCGTACATGAATACGATTTGAACGTCTTTGTCCGTAAAGACGAACCCCTCACCTTCGGCGCGGACACAGGGGCTTTCGGCAACCCACACCGTTGGCATCCGGATGTCCGAGCACCCAAGAAGAACCAGATACGCGGGTCGCTCGCCCTGAACATTCCATTCAATTGCCAGCCTGCTGTGCGTGGAACTGTAATCCCAAAGGCGACCCATCCCACCTCGACACCTTGCCAACCTATCATTCAGCTCAATGATTTCCATCCTGCACACCCTTTCTCTCTACAAACCAGGAGGCGCAACAACAACGCCGCCGGGCCCATAGAAAATGGTCTTCCGTAGGAGCGTCGAGTCATTCAAAATCTGATCAAGCTCCCAGTTCGTCACATTATGTTCGGCAAACGAAGGATCTTTCGCGAATCGCCCAAACCTTTCAAGATCGAACTGGTCCAGGTTGAAATGAATCCGTCGCGCATCATGCATATAGCCCGTCAACGTCTCCTGAAGCCTCTCCATGCTACCTGGCCACCAAGACCCTTGAAGCTGACCATACGTCCTGGCCTCCACATGACTTGCAAATCGATTAAGCAGCAGGGGACTTCCAGTCTTCCCATGCGTTGCCACTCCAAGAGCCAAATCAAACTCTTTTGCCAGACCAGCCCCGTCAGTCAAGCTTCCGGCGACGGCGACTACCGCCACCATGGCAATGGTTCCATTGAAACCCAGGCCTCTGTAGTTTCCCTGAGACCAAGCATCTGTCGCATTGGAGAAGGCGTTCCAGGTGCTGAATACAGGAACCACTGAATCTATCGAGCCCATCCCTGCGCCCAGAATTCCACCATGGGCGTAGCCCGACATCCCACCCTCGACTGGCGTGAGCAGTGTCTGCATTCCGGCGTACATCGATGGATAGGATGCGGACAGCGCTCGGTCACCCAAAGACCTGTTGGCCTCATGCTCCCAGGCGGAACTTGCCATCTTGGAGACGGCGTCACTGGCCCCATCTCCTACCGCATCCATCTTGTGCGCAGTGCCGTTCCAATCGGAGACACCCGTGAAGGTTTCGGCGACCGCGTGGACCGCACTGACGGCCATGTCGGCCACCCAGGTGACAATCCTCGCCCCAGGGTTGGTCAGATCCAGCCCCACTCCACCCCCTGAACCGCATTCACCGTAACATCCGGTGAGGCCTTCGGCGGTGAAGCCTGAGGGGTCCGTCATGGACAGGGGATTGTTGAAGACATAGCTGTAACGGTTGTATCCCTGGCTGGAGAACGGCGCGGAAACGAACGGGTCCGCCGACAGGAAGCGGCCAGCGCGCGGGTCGTAGAGCCGTCCTCCCATATTCACCAACGCGAACTCCGCGTCGTCTTCATGGCCCGTGAAGCCCCTACGGATGGAGCCCGTCGTCGGCAGCACCCGCTGCGTCGGATTGGAGGGGTTCGCCTGCGCGCCGAAGGGCTGATACTTCCGTTGCCGGAACACGCCTCCCGCCTGATTCGAGATGGTTTCAACCGAACCCAGGTGATCGCCGTGGAGATAGAGGGTCTCGATGTCGAAACCACCACTCCCCGCGGTCCACTGCACCTGAGCCACCGGCCCGTTCGCGCCGGGAATCCGGAAGGCATGCGAGACAACTCCCGCCGTCTGCCTCTTTTCGTAGAGCCCCGATACGTAGAGCGTGGAGTCCCCGTTATTGCGCAGCTTCGAGACCCGCTGCTGGAAGGCGTCGTAATTGAAATCCAGCTGCCCTGCCTGCGCTGACTCAAGGACCTTGGGCAGGCTGAACGACGTGTACGTCACCTGGCGGTAATCCCCGTTGGGCGCCGCCCAGGAGAGCTGATTGCCAGCGTCGTCATACCCGAACACCTCTCCGCCCAGCCCGGTCATCGCATTGGGCCCCGCCCCTGCCTCGCCGTACCGGTAGTCCTGCTGCTCGGTGAACGCGTCCGCTCCCTGTTGGACCACACTGCGATGCAGCAGATTACCGACGCTGTCGTACGCGAAGTCCGTCGTCGAGGTGTTGCAGGCCGTCTTGACGTCCCACTTCGTCAACCGGTTCAGCGTATCGTAGGAGAAGCCCTCCATGACGTTGCCCAGCAAGTCATTCCGCAGGCGGAGTTGGCCCCCCGCATGCCAGGCATAGGCGTTGCGTTGGAGCACGCCCTGGCCGCCCTGCGTCTCAATGAACCGGAGCTGGCCCTGATTGTCGTAACGGCGCAGGGACGAAACTCCGTTGCCGAAGAGCTCTCGCGTCAGTTGTCCCGCGGCGTTGCTCTCCAGGGCGCGCCAGTAGGGCTGCCCCGTGACGGTGTCGCGGATCCCGCTGAACCGCCCGTTGTGACTGTTGTACTCCAGGGTCATTCCCAGACGCAGTTGGGAATCGACCTGCGGGTAGATGAGCGAAGCCATGCGTCCGTAGGCGTCGTAGCCCCTGTCGATCCGGTACGTGCTGGCCCCCCCATCCACGCTCGTGGTTTCCCACAGTGAACGGCCCAGGGCGTCGTAGCCGTACGTCAGCACCACGTCCGCCGGGCTCGAGACAGCGGAAGGACCGGCCCTGCTCCAGGCCAGGGCTCCCACGCCGAACGGAGCGGTGTCCCATTCGAAGCGAGAGACGCCCTCCGGCGTATGCACCGACACGGGCCGTCCCAGGAAGTCACGCACGAAGGTGGTGACGTTCCCCAGGGAGTCGGTCTGTTCGCGGACGGCGCCCAGTGCATCGTAGCGGGTCTCGGAGGCACCTGCCTCCGGCGTCACGAGCAGCGTGCGGCGCCCGAGGACATCGTAGTTCATCGTGGTGAGGTTGCCATTGGCATCCACCACGGAATCCAGCACCCCGAAGGGGCCGTAGCCCAGGCGTGTGATGACGGCACCCTGGGGGTTGCCCACCGTCTTGAAGTCCTGGCTTTCCACCACCTGCCCACGGGCGTTGACCAGGAGCCGCCGCTCCGTCGCGCCACTCCGCTGCCGGACGTTGCGCCCTTCGTACGTGCGCACCGCCTTGATGAAGCCCCCGGCCTCCTGCTGGAGCAGCCGTCCTGCCTTGTCATAGGAGAAGACGGTGAACGAGGGCGTTTCCCAGGCGGAATAGGGGAAGGACTGCCGCCACAGACGCCCCAACGCGTCGTACTCCCGGGACACATGGCTCCAACTTCCGTCCGAAGCCCTCTCGCGCTCCTCGACGAGGCGCTCGAAGCCATCCAGGAGGCTGACGTGTTCCCCGCCTCCGTCCTGCTTCACGGTGACGGTCGTCCGGGACTGCTCCTTTCCGTAACTCACCGTCTTGTGCGCCGTGGACGCGACCGCCTGGCTTCCCACCCGGTACGGAGCGCTCTGCCTCCTCAGACGGCCCAACCCGTCGTAGCGCCATTCCTCGCGCACGCCATTGGCGTCCTGCTGGATGGCCAGCACGCCCAGGCCCGGGTGATACAGCCGCTCCATGCGGTGTGACGGAGCCGAGAGGTCGTCGGCCAGGAAGGTCTGGTCCACGACCGGGAAGATGCGTTCCGCAGGGTCGTACTCGCGAAGCGAGAAGGACTTGACGATGCCCTGACGGATCCGCTGCTTCTGGGACGTCACCTGTCCTGTCGCATCCCGTGCCACCGTCGTCGCCAGCCAGACGTCGGTGCCCGCCGTCCCCGTCGCATCCGGCTCGACGACGACCTTGTGCAGCAGGTTGGAGTACGGACACTGCTCCGTCTCCTCCTCCTGGTACTCATCCTGCGTGCAGTAGCTAAAGCGCACGGTGCGCGAGGCAAAGCCTCCCGCAGGGTGCTGCGCATCTTCGGGAATGTGGTCCGTTTCGGTCCTGGACATCGGCATGCCCAGCGTCCAGTTGGGCGTGTAGTTCGAGTAGCTCACCCCCACCCAATGGCGGCCGGGGTTCATGTCCTGGGCATCGTTCGCCACGAGCGTTTCTTCGCTCACGATGTTGGCGTAGGCATCACAGTCCCGGTGGGTGACGACGTCTCGGAACTGACCTTGCTGGCTGTCGGACTCGGAGGAGAACCCGAGGATCGGGCACAGGAACTTCGTCCGGTTTTCGGGCCCGTTCCGCAGCTCCCATTTCCGGGTGGCCTGCCGCGAAAGGGTCACACTGGCGGACGCGGGAATCGAGGACGTCTCCAGGTATGGCAGACGTGCCCAGGGATAGAGCGACCCGGCCTGCCGGGTGTTGTCCATCCGCACCGTGGATGTCTGCTGGGTGGTCGCGTCGTAGGTGGTCCTGGAGGCGAACCCCAACCAGCCCTGGCCTCGGAGCGCGTACCGGCTGTCCACGTAGCTGAAACTCGCGAAGCGGGTTCCCCCCCGGCCATCCGGGGCCTGCAGACTTCCGACCACTGGGAGCGCGGACGAACCACAGTATTGGGGATAGGTGCATGCTCCCGGCGTATAGAGGGAGGTGCCGTAACGGAAGTCCGTCAAAGCCTTGTAACCCACCGTCGTCCGATTGCCATTGGCATCCACCACGACCTTCATCAAGTCGGGTCGGACGTTCTGGCGGCGGTAGATTTGAAGTGAGAACTCGTTGAGGTTTCCCGTGGGCTCCGCCTGCACCAGGTCCGTCAGGCCATCGCCGTCGACATCCAACAGGCGCGACAGGCGGTAGCCAAAGCCCGTTCCCGGCTGCGACTGGGGCTGGAGGGAGCCGCCACTGCCCGTGCTGATTCCCGTGGGGATGGTTGTCAGGGGCCGGGGCACGAAGCCACTGCCTGTCGACTCGAGGACCGTCACCTTCGAGCGGCTCACGGAGTTTGGATAGACCCCGTCATTGAACGCGTCCATCAACAGGAGGTCCTGCTTGCCGTCCATGTTGAAGTCGAGGATGCGGACCCCGTTGTCAATGTAGCGCCCTTCGTTGACCTGGGCAGGGCTGGGCATCGCGCCCAACGGAATGTCGAGGTGCACGGGCGGCAGGTAGCCCACGCCTGTGTTCAGCGAGAGCAGGAGATCCCGGGGCGTGCGCACGCCGCCGATCTTCGCCTCCTTCGCCATGCTCACAACGTCCTGGAGGCCATCGCCGTTGACGTCCAGGAACCACCGCTGCAGGTGGTGATAGGGGCCCTGGGGCCGCTGGATGGAGTCCCAGGGCAGGGCCGACAGGGTGGCGCTCGTCTGCGCCGGACACGACGTCCCCGTGGGGCCACCGGGACACGGCATCGGGGCGACCTCTACCGCCGAATAGAACTGCTCGAAGCCGTCCACCGTCGTGGTGGCAGCAGGCTGCCGCAACAACACATCGACAGCGCCATCCCCGTCCATGTCCGTCGCATAGCCGGCGGGCGCCGCGGTCCGCGCGAAGTCCCCTCCGATGCGGGTGGGCGCCGCGAAGGTCACCCCGGCATCGCTGGTGGTATTGAGGCGGTAGCTCCAGTTCGCGACGCTCGCGGACGCGATCGGCTGACGCGAGCGCAGCAGGTCCGGCCTGCCATCACCGTCCAGGTCCGCGACGTGCATGATGGGGGCCGGCACGTCCTGCACGGAGTCGTAGCAGAGGTCGTAGAGCTCCTCGCCGCTGTTCCACTTCGCTTCGAAGCCATACCCCGTGGAGCGGTAGAGCTGGTAGTGCCCGTCACAGGGAGCCGTGGGATGAGCGGAGTTCACCCGGTTCAAGCCGATGATGTCGGTCTTCCCATCCATGTCCATGTCGACGGTGATCAGCTCATCCAGCGAATCCCCCACCACGGCCCTGGGGAGATTGTTGGCGGCCTGCGCGGGGCCAAAGCCCAGCCCGGTCGAGAGCCGGTACCTCCAGACGGGAGGCAGACGCACGCCATTGCTCATCACGCCGGTGTACCGGTAGAGGATGTCGTCCCGGCCGTCGCCGTTGATGTCCAGCGTCTGGAGCGTCCAGAAGTCGAGGCCCAGATAGTCAGCGCTCTGGAGGGGATCATTCGGGTAGACGACCCCGTTGGCGGCCACGTCCGTGATCCCCGTGTTGATCTTCTCGTAGTTGTTGTCGGGGTTCGGCTCGAGGCCCTTCTCCCACTCAAACTGGAGCGGGCTGCGGCAGACGTCCTTTCCATCGCACTCCTCGATGGTGGCCAGCAGGCTGCGCTTCGAAACGCTGTTGTTCTGATAGGTGAAGCGGTACTCGCGGAGCCGCTCGATGACCGCGCCCTGCGAGTCCACAGGAGCCACCATGGAGATATGGGTCAACCGCTGGGACGACTTCAGCTTCAAGCCCGCAACGTAGTGGACATCCGCGTCCGGCCGGCTTTCGTAATGGAAGGTGACGCGTCGGAGCGGCTGGAGTTGGGGAACAGTCGTCGAGCCCGTGTATTCGATGGCGGACGGCACCTGCTCGACGGCGGAGTCGCTCTCCGTGCGGGTGTAGCGCACCTGCATGAAGTTGCCGCTGCGATCCTCGACCTTCGAGACGGACCAGGCGTACCGGACGCGAGGCGCCCCGGTGTACGTCGCTGAAACCCATGACGGGGGAACAGCCGAGACGATCACCCGAGGGCCCTCCACCACGGAGCCTTCCGCGGTCCCACCGTAACCACCGTAGGTGAGGATCCGCCCGTCGCGGGTGCGGACCTCGAACTGCTTCGGGCTGTGTGCGTCCGCGTCGGTGACCGTCACCTGGGAGAAGGTGTCGATCTCCGTGCGGTACCGCGCGCCGATGGCGCCCGCGGTTCCGGTGATGAGCACCAGCCGCGCACCGTCCAGGCAGAGGTCATCCGCCTGGTTGAACTGAAGGGACAGGCGCTTCCCCGCCCCGTCTAGAGAGGGATTGCAGCGGGTGATGCGAGAGAAGCCGCTCACGGACCAGCCCATGCCCAGCAGGCCGTTGCCGCCACGGCTGTTGTAGGACAGCGTCGGCGACGGTTGGATGCCCGCCCGCCCTGGAGGAACCCACAGGGGCAGGGCGTAGGCCGCGGCGCCATCCGAGGAGACATCCAGACGGCCCAGGGTCAGTCCCGTGGCGACGCCGTTCACGGTCTCCGTGGGCAGGACCGTCGACGCGGGCAACGTCAGGCTTGTTTCTCCAGTCAGACGGGCCGAAGCCGCGGACATCGCCCGCGTGCCTTCCTCCGCGGGAATGGGACCACAACTTCCCATCAACTGGACGACGTAGAACGCAAGAACGAACGTGGCGAGGAACTGCTTCGAATGACGCGGCTCTGACTTCCTGAACTCAGTTCCCATTACAGCCCCCCGTCCGTTGAACGAAACCCACCTGGATTGCTCTTGCAAATGCCGAACTTGCACGTCGACCCAGACGTGCATGTTCCGCAATCCGCCAGCCCTCCACACGAATTGCGGACACTGCCGCACTCTCGATCCCCGCAGGCCTCATAGAGCGGGAGCGGCGTGCACCCACAGACGTAGGGGGTTCCTCCTCCACCACAACTCTTGGGACTCGTGCAGGCGGTGCCACAGGTATAGACCCCGCCACACCCGTTGCTGACCGTGCCGCAGCTCTTCCCTGCGCAGGCCGTGGCCTGGGGAATGGCGGTGCAACCACAGACATTCGCGGTTCCTCCACCGCCGCAGGTCTGCGGCGACGTACAACTTCCGCACGTGTAGGTCCCTCCGCAGCCATTGGGCACCGCGCCGCAGTTCTTCCCATTGCAGGCCACGTCCCAGGAGACTGGCGTGCAGCCACACACGTTGGGCGCACCGCCGCCACCACACGTCTGGGGACTGGCGCAGGTTTCCGGGCCACAGGCGTGGAAACCTGCACAGCCATCCGAAACCGTTCCACAATTCCTACCCGCACAGGCGGCGTCCCTGGAGACATAAGCGCAGGTTGCGCAGACGTTCGCCACGCCCCCTCCTCCACAGACCTGTCCCCCCTGGCAAGAGCCACACTCCAGGGTCCGCCCACAGAAGTCCGAAATGCTTCCGCAGTTCTTCCCCAACGAGGCGCAGGTCGCGGGGCAGCAGGAGCTGCTGCTCAGACCACACACCTCACCTTCCCAACCCTGCCCCCCTTCGTCGACCCGACCGTCACAATCGTCATCCAGGCCATTGCAGGCCTCCTGGACATTCGGATTGCCGTCTCCAGTTCCGTTCCGGTCGTCATCGCAGTCATTGCAGGACATTTCACGTGACGCCACCGGGGGCTGGCAGGGTCCGAACGCACCGTTTGGCAGACAGGCCAGGGTCCCACCTGCTCCGCAGGTGCTACAAGCCTTGCGGCTATCTGGTCCCAGGACGCACACGGCACCGGAAGCCGAACACGCCATGACTCCCGAGCACCCATTGGGCATTGTGCAAGGCGCGCCGGTGAGCCCTTCGTCCGCCTGACCATTGCCGTTGTCGTCACAACCGTTACAGAGTTCGCTTCGATAGGCCGTACAGGACTGCGGATTGACCGTGAAGTCCGTGCAGGTCCTGTATCCAGTGCGGCCACAGACATTGCAGGTCGAGCTCGACACACCCGTGGGCTCGCACTCTCCCAATGTGGTCCCGACGCAGGACGCGACGCCCCCGCAGGCGCCCTGCGAGCAGGTATGGGGAGTGGTATCACCCGCGCTGCACGGAGCGGCGGCGGCTGGGGTTCCCCCCGCCAGCACGACCGCGACGAACAACGCAAGCAAGACGAGCGCGGCCTCGCGGCACGCGCGGAACAGCTCAGACAGCACCATGAACACTCCCCTGACCAGCGCGCGGCTGGGCACACCCCTGACAGGGGTTGTGCGAAGCACTTCGGAATCCTTCGTGCGTCCGCCTGGGGGAGCTTTGGGCTTCAAGCGGACACAGCAAGAACGGCCCGCCCGCTTTTTATTGAGCAGTTCGTGCGAATCAGGTGCTTTTCCCAGCAAAAAGCCCCTGGCTGCCGGAGTCCGGCGTCCAGGGGCCCGTGGCTGGCCCTACCCGTGGGAGCCGCGCGTTACTTCTTGCAGGGCGACAGGCTGCGCTTCGCGTGGATGAGGTCCTCTTCCGTGGGGCTTCCGTAGCGCACGGCCTTCGGCGGGGCCTTCAGCTTCTGGTAGTCGTACGCGTAGAACACACCCATCTGCCGGCTCAGGATGTAGCGCAGGCCGTTGAAGTCCCAGAGGCCTCCGAAGAGCACGCCTCCCGGCTTCAGCTCCTGCAGCGCGGTGCTCTCCGGCGCCCTCACGAACAACTTCGACAGGTCCTCCGTCGCCCAGTTGCACGGGTTGCTGCCGTTGCGGTGCAGATAGGACACCGTCAAATCAAACGCGCCCGCGCTGTCCTCGCCCGTGACGCCGAAGTACTCCCACAGCCGCGAGCACTCCGGCGCCGAGCAGTCCTGCGGCGGGATGTGCTCCGCGTAGTCCGGAGGAATGCCGTCCGTCTCCTTGCCCGTCTGCTGGCGGTTGGGCCGGCGCAGCCTGCACCCCGTGGGCTCTTCCTTCTGCCGCAGCACCAGCGGCGTCCCCGACAGGCGCCCCGGCGGCAGCAGCTCGCAGTCCGTCTGCAGCTCCGCCATCAGGTACGTCTGCCGGTCCTCGTCCGTGCCCATCCGCACCGCCCACCACGTGATGGGCGTCGCCTTGCACGCCTTCGCGTCCGCCTTGCCGAACACCCAGAGCGGCACCTTCAAGTCGGGCGCCCCCAGCTTGCGCGCCATCTCCGCCGGCACCGGCTTCACGCCGGAACGGCTGCGCGCCCCCGCCTGGAAGAACTTGTCCTTCCCGGGCGGGATGATGGCCTGGTGCACCAGCCAGCCCAGCCGCTCGATGCCCACCAGGCCCATGGGCGTCACCGGCAGGAACTCCGGCTTCACCGGGCAGCCCCGGTCCGGATCCGGCATGTCCACCACCACCGCGTCGCCGTTGTCCTCATCCACCTGCGCCCGCGCGGCCTCGGGCCACGCCGTCAGCGCCAACACCAGCGCGAACCCCGCGCGCATCACTCCACCGGTCATCGTCGGACCTCCAGCTGAAGTCATACCGCAAGCGGACCCCGCGCGGAGCACGTCCAAGGGCACGTCCGCGGGACAGGCCTCAGCGCTGCTTCTTGCCCGGCACCGCGGGCTTCGCCTTGCCCTTCACCGGCCGAGTCCCCGCATCCGGCGTCCCCGCGTCCGGCGCCGGCACGTCCGACACCGTCGCGTCCTGGGCGGCCCGGTCCTCGGGCGACATCTCCGGCTTCGCAGGCGCCTCCACCTCCGTGCGGTCCTCCAGCGGCACGCGCCCCACCGCGCGGCGGAACAGCTCCCAGAGCGCCTTGCGGTGCCCGGCCCGGTCCGTCTTGCCCGACAGCACCAGCCCCGCGCCGCTGTAGCGCACCGACAGCCCCGGCGGCATCCCCGCCGCGAAGTCCTCCAGCTGCGCCTGGAGCTGGGTGACGTCGAACGTCACGTCCAGCTCCCGCGCCTGGAACGCCTGCGTGCGCAGCAGGTCGTGCAGCGACTTGCGACAGGCCGTCGTCCCCACCGTGACCGTCAGCGAACGCTCCACGCCCTGCGTCGCCTTCAGGCCCGGACACGCCTTCGTCGCCGCCGCGAGCAGGGGCTCCGTGTTCTGCAATTCGATGGGCCCCACCATGATGCGCCACACGGCGAAGCGCCCTTCCGCGTAGAGCAGCAGGTCCGTCACGCCGGCCCCCTGGGGCCCGGGCGTCAGCAGCAGCTCGCCGCTCCCCGGCAGCGCCTCCGCCGACACCACGGACGGATCCGCCACCTCCACCCAGTCCACGGCGGTCAGCTTGACGAAGCGCTCCTTGCCCGGCTCCAGCGTGAGCGCCTGGTCCACGGGCCAGCAGAGCGCCTCCGTGGGCGCCAGCAGGCCCAGCAGGCCGCCAATGACGTACATCCGACGTCCCCGCATGATGCCTCCCGTCACGGTGGTATGGCCCTCTAGCACGGGATAAGAACGACGCCCTATGCCTACCTGGACCCTCTGGGTCGCCTGCCTGGCCCTTGGCTTCATGAGGTCCCTGGTCGCCGCCGCGGAGTCCGCGCTCTACGGAACCTCGGACCTGCGCGCCCAGGAGCTCGCGGAGGAGAGCAAGACCACCGCCGCCCGCCGCGTGCTCCGTCACAAGACGCACCGTGAAGCCACCGCCACCGCCCTGCGCCTGGGCATGGTGCTCAGCGGCTTCCTCGCCGCCGCCATTGGCGCCTTCGTGCCCCCGCGCATGCTGGACTTCAGCCGCTACGGCGAGGCCGCGTGGGTGCCCGTCGCCACCGTGTGCGCGGGCGCCCTCTTCGTGGGCGTGCTCGCCACCCTGATGGAAGTCACGATGCGCGGGCTCGCCAACGGCAACCCGGAGCGCTGGGCCCTCAGGCTCGCGTTCCTCGTGTCCGTGCTGGTGCTGGTGCTCTACCCGCCCATGCGCATCATGCTGGGCCTGCTCAACCTGGGCGCCCGCACCTTCGGCCGCACCCTGCGCTTCGAGCCGCCGCCCCCGCCCCTGGAGGAGCTGGAGAAGCTGCTCGCCGCGCAGGCCGCCCGCAACGAGGTGGACAAGAGCGCCCCGCAGCTCATCCGCTCCATCTTCGAGCTGTCCGACAAGCGCTGCCGCGACGTGATGGTCAACCGCACGGACGTCATCTCCGTGGACGTCACCACGCCGCCGGATGAAGTGCTGCGCATCCTCGCGGAGGAGAACCACTCGCGCATCCCGGTGTTCCACGACGACGTGGACCACATCGTCGGCGTGCTGCACGCGCGCGACCTCATCCCGCTGCTCCAGCACCCGGAGCTCATCGTCCTGCAGGACGTCATCCGCCCCGCCCACTTCGTGCCGTGGATGAAGCCCGTGGGCGACCTGCTGCGGGACATGCAGAAGCGGAAGATCCACATGGCCATGGTCGTCGACGAGTACGGCGGCTTCATGGGCGTCGTCACCCTGGAGGACATCCTCCGCGAAATCGTGGGCGACATCGGCGACGAGTTCGAGGTGGAGGAGAAGCTCGTCGAGAAGATGGCCGACGGCAGCTCGCTCGTGGACGCCGCCATGGAGGTGGATCAGTTCACGAAGGTCTTCGGCTTCCCCCTGCCGGAAGGCGACTTCGACACGCTGGGCGGCTACCTGTCCTCGCTCGCGGGCCACCTGCCCGACGTGGGCGAGCGCTTCACCTACAACGGCTGGCAGTTCGTCGTGGCCACCAAGGAAGGGGCCCGCATCGACCGCGTGCGGATGATGCGCATCAAGAGCATCGTGCCCGGCCTCCCGGACGGCACGCCCCGCGACGGCACCGCGCCGAAGGAGGACGCGCAGGGCACTCCGCGCCGCGCCGACTCCGAGTCACACGCGGACTCCGGCTCCGCCCCGTCCTCCGAAGCAAAGCGCTGAGGCGCTGAAGGACGCGAGGGCCCTTCACGGAGCCGGGGAGGACTCCGCCGCGCCCGGCATCCACGGGACCTCCAGCGAGCGGGCGTCCCGGAAGGGCGCCCGCCGCTCGGAACCGCCGAAGCGCAGCACCACGCCGCCCTCCACCCGCACCGCGTGCGACGTGGGCTCCGGCCGCGCCGCCGAGCGGGCCACCGCCAGCGGGAAGCGGATCTCCAGGGGGATTTCACGCTGTCCATCCAGCGGCTCGCCCAGCACCTGCTCGCCCGTGGCCAGCCGCCGCCCATCCACCCGCAGGTCGAAGTCCACGCGGGTGACCGTGGCCGCGTCGGAGGACGGGTTGCGCACCTTGAGCGTCAGCGTGAGCGCCCCGGTGCCGTCGCGCGTGAAGGCCAGGTCCACCGCCTCCACCCGCACCGCCCCGTCGTAGGCGCGCGGCTGGAAGGGCACCACGCCCAGGCAGCCTGAACCGGCTCCGAGCAGGGCCCACCCCAGCGCGAGCCCCAGCACCGCCCGGCGCGAGCGCATCAGCCGCCCAGCAGAGGCTGCAGCGCCTCCACCGTGAGGGGCCAGCCCGCGCGGCGCGCCAGCACCTCCAGCGCCTTGATGAACTCCGCCGCGGACTGGAAGCGGCGGGCCCGGTCCGCGAACAGCGCCTTGCGCGCCACCTGCGCCGCGTAGTGCGGCAGGTCCGGCGACACCGTGGAGAGCAGCGGCACGCGCGCGTCGCGCACCTGGTGCATGAGCTGCGCTTCGTTCTCCCCGGTGAAGAGGCGACGGCCGCCCCACAGCTCCCAGAGCATCACGCCCACCGCGTACAGGTCCGTGCGCGCGTCCACCGCCTGCCCCAGCACCTGCTCCGGGCTCATGTACGGCAGCGTGCCGCGCAGCGCGCCGGAGTCGCCGCGCATCATCCCCTCCACCTCGGCCACGCCGAAGTCGGTGAGCTTCACGTCGCCCTGGATGCCCAGCAGCACGTTGGCGGGGTTCACGTCGCGGTGGACGATGGTGGCGCCGTTCTCCCCCACCTTGGCGCGGTGGATGTAGTCCAGCGCCTTGAGCACGCACCACGCGATGTAGCAGGCGGACTCGGGCGGCATCGCGGCGCCGGCCTTGATGAGCAGCTCCTGCATGTAGCCCAGCGTCCGGCCACTCACGAGCTCCTGCACCATCAGGTAGTCGGGGCCGGCGCGGAACAGCCGGAACGTCCGCACGATGTACGCGCTTCGCAGGCGCACCGTCAGCTTCGCCTCGTCGACGAAGGCCTTCACATACGCGGGGTCGTTGCGGAAGGACGGGTGCAGCCGCTTGATGACGACTTCCTCGGGCTCTCCCGGGGAGCGCTGCGTCGTCTCACGGGCACGCGCTTGATACACCTCGGCCATGCCACCGACCGCCAACCGGCCGACCACCTCATAGCCACCCAGGTCCGGAGCTTCCGCCACGACTGCAAGACTATCGCGGTTCTGGGAGCCGCCCCACTATTCCGTCAGCAGGGAGGCGAAGAGGGCCTCGTACTTCCGGGCGGACGCCGCCCAGGAGAAATCCTTCCCCATCCCCCGCCCCCGGAAGTCGTTCAGGCGCACGGGATCCGCGTACAGGGACATGGCCCGGCGGATGGCGGCCAGGAGCGCGGTGCGGTGGAAGGACTCGAAGAGGATGCCGTTGCCGTCCAGCCCCCCCTCCACCGTGTCCACCAGCCCGCCCGTGGCCCGGACGATGGGCACCGTGCCGTAGCGCAGTGAATACATCTGGTTCAGGCCGCAGGGCTCGTAGCGGCTGGGCATCAGGAAGAAGTCCGACCCCGCCTCCACCAGGTGCGACAGCGCCGGGTCGAACCCGATGTGCACCCCCACCTGCTTCGGGTAGCGGGCCTGCAGCGCGCGCAGCCCCTCCTCCAGGCCGGGGTCGCCGTTGCCCACCGCGACGAAGCGCAGGTCCGCCTGGAGCGCGGAGGGCATCGTCTCCAGCAGCAGGTCCACGCCCTTCTGCCACGCCAGCCGGCTGACGATGCCGAACACCGGCGCGCCGTCGTCCGGGGGCAGCCCGAAGCGCTCCAGCAGGGCGCGCTTGCAGACCGCCTTGCCGCCGAGGTCGTCCGGGCCGTAGTGCTCCGGCAGGTAGGAGTCCGTGCGCGGGTTCCACTCGTGCGCGTCGATGCCGTTGAGGATGCCGGTGAGCGCGTGCGAGCGGCGGCGCAGCAGCCCGTCCAGCCCGTAGCCCTGCTCCGCGGTCTGGATTTCGCGCGCGTACGTGGGCGACACGGTGGTGAGCGCCTCGGAGAAGACGAGCCCGGACTTGAGGAAGTTCACCTGGTCGTAGAACTCCACGCCCTCCGGGGTGAAGAGGTCCCAGGGCAGCCCCAGGTCGGCCATGGTCCCCTTGGGGAACTGCCCCTGGTACGCGAGGTTGTGGATGGTGAAGACGCACTTCGCGCGCCCGAGCGGCGTGCCCTGGAAGCCCCGGCGCAGCGCCACCGGCACCAGCCCCGTCTGCCAGTCATGCAGGTGGATGATGTCCGGGAAGAAGCGCAGCCGCTGCGCGGCCTGGAGCGCGCCCACGCACAGGTAGGCGTAGCGGCGGGGGTTGTCCGCGAACTCACCGCCCCCGTCGCCGTAGAGCCCCTTGCGGCCCCCGAAGAAGACCTCGTTCTCCAGGAACCAGACCTCCAGCCGTTCGGAGAGGCGCGCGGACAGGACGGGGCCGCCCGTCTCACCGAAGGGGAAGCGCAGCACCAGCGACTGTCCGGTGGGCTCCAGGTGTCCGGTGTTGCGCACATCCTGGTAGCGGGGCGTGACGATCTTCACGTCGTGCCCCAGCGCGGCGAGCGCCGTGGGCAGGGCCCCCGCGACGTCTCCCAGTCCCCCCGTCTTCGAGAAGGGGGTGACCTCCGAGGCGATGAAGAGAATCTTCATGAACGCACCATTGCGAGTCCAGACCGGGAGTCAACCGCGAACGTGCGCGCCGGGGCGGGGTTTCCTATGGTGCGGCGCGTGATGATCCCGCCCGACCCCATCCAGCGCTTCGCCGACGTCTTCGCCCAGGCAAAACAGGTCATCCCCGTGGACCCCAACGCCATGGTGGTGGCGACGGTGGACGACGCGGGCCGCCCGAGCTCCCGGGTGGTGCTGCTCAAGGACTTCGATGCGCGGGGCTTCGTCTTCTTCACCAACTTCCACAGCCGCAAGGGGCGCCAGCTCACCGCGCACCCCGTGGCCGCGCTGTGCTTCCACTGGGTGCCGCTGGAGCAGCAGGTGCGCATCGAAGGTCGGGTGGAGGTGGTGTCGGACGCGGAGGCGGACGCGTACTTCCAGAGCCGGCCGCGCGGCAGCCAGATTGGCGCGTGGGCCAGCCTCCAGAGCGAGGAGCTGCCGACGCGCGAGCTGCTGGACGCGCGCGTGGCGGAGGTGGAGGCGCGCTTCCAGGGTCGGCCGGTGGAGCGGCCTCCGCACTGGAGCGGCTTCCGCGTGGTGCCGGACCGCATCGAGTTCTGGCACGGCCGCCCCAGCCGCCTGCACGAGCGCAACCTGTACCTGCGCGAGGGCGACGGCTGGAAGACGCAGCTGCTGTTTCCCTGAAGGCTCCGGGCTCCGAACTCCGAACTCCGAGCCTTGGGGCCTCAGGGCACGCGGTGCTCGCGGAAGGTGACGCGCAGCGTGTACGTGCCCGCGGGCGCCTCCACCCGCACGAAGTCCCGCGCATGCGGCGTCTCCAGCGTGAGCGTCGCGCTGGTCGCCTGGCGCTCCCAGGCCACCAGCGCCAGGTCGTCCACCACCGTCACGCCCTGCCCCGTCTTCGGGGACGCGGTGTGGAGCGTGAGGTTGAGGGCCCAGGGCGCGTTCCAGAGGTTGGGCCGGGGCGGATCCGCCGGGAAGCGCAGGTCCTCGGACACCTGCTTCCAGTCGAAGGTGCCGCCGTCGTGGCGCAGCAGCGTCTGCTCCCCGAAGAGTGAATAGGACTCCACGGGCAGGTACTGCACGCCCACGGAGAACGCGCCGCCGCCCTGCCCCTTGAGCCACGCCACCGCCGTGAGGTCGCGGTGGGGCGGCCCCTCCGCGAAGCCCGGCGGCCGGAAGCGGTTGACCAGCGGCACGGCGCCCTTGCGCTGGCAGAGGGCCGCGGCGCCCCGGCGCGGACCGTCCTGGCACACGAAGCCCGCGCCGTACTCCAGGCCCCAGCGCGGCGCCTCGTTGACGTCGTCGTCCACGTCGTGGTCCTCGAAGTCGCCGTGCAGCAGCACGTCGCGCCCGGCCTTCAGCTTCACGCCGGCGAGCGTCCCCTCGCCAGCGAGCCGAGCCACCGCGACGGACTCACCTCCGCGGCGCAGGGCCCGCAGGTCCACCGTGGCGCGGCCGTTGACGTCCACCGTCACCGGCACGTCCACGGTGCGCTCGCTCACCGCCGCGTGCGCGCCCGCGGGCAGCACCTCGCCCCACGAGGGCTGCGGCACCAGCTCCACGCCGCCCTCGCGGGACAGCTCCGCCAGGTTGCGCAGGAAGGACTCCGCGAGGTCGCCCGCGATGGGCCGGGGGCGGTAGTCCTCGATGTACACCGGCAGGGCGCGGGCGCGGTCCACGCGCGCCCCTGTCGCCTCCACCTCCGCGAGCAGGCCCACCATCGTCTCCAGGCGGTCCTGGTCGAAGGCGAGGTTGCCCAGCGACTGCGCCATCAGCACGCCCTTGTGGCGCGCGAAGCCCTGCGGGATGTGCGGGTGGTGCGCGATGACGAGCCCCGCCCCAGCGTCGATGAGGTCGCGCATCCGCTGCGCGGTGGGGGTGGAGGGCCGCACGCTGTACTCGACGCCCGTGTGCAGCACCGCCACCGGCACCCGGCCCTGCGCACGCTCCGCGCCGAGCAGCGCGGAGGCCCGCGCCATGTCCCGCGCGTCCGCCGCGCCGCCCTGGTTGGGCCCCGCGACGTACTGCTGTTCATGCGCGCTGCCGGTGATGGAGCACATGGACACCAGGCTGTAGCCGGAGCCCGCCAGCGACACGCGCGCGGGGACGAAGGCCTCCACCTCGTCGCGGCCCGCGCCGCTGAAGGCCATGCCCGTCGCGGCCACGTGCGCGAGCGTGTCGTTGAGCCCCGGCGCCAGGTAGTCGTAGACGTGGTTGTTGCCCAGGCTCACGTAGTCCACGCCCAGCCACGGCAGCGCGGGCAGCGAGCCCGGCAGCGTGAAGAACGCGTACGCCTTCTCGTCGTGGGGCGTGGTGGGCGAGTCCGTCACCGGCGTCTCCAGGTTCACGGCGCGGAAGTCCGCCGCCTGGAAGTACGGCCGCACGTGGGTGAACACCGCCTTCGTGCCCGGCAGCGGATCCGACACGCGGATGAGCGCCGCGGGGTCGTCCGGAGGCATCTGGTTGCGGGGCGTGGTGTCGTCGGGGTCCAGGAAGCGCCGGCCCAGCGACACGTCGCCTCCGAAGAGCATCCGCACGCCGTCCTTCGGGGACAGCCGCACCGGGGGCAGCGTCACGCGCGTCTCCGACAGGCCGCGGCGCAGCTCCACCGCCACCACGGCCGGACGGAAGCCCTCCGCGTCCACCTGGAGCAGCCGGTTGTGCCGGGGCAGCGCGGGGAAGCGGAACCGGCCGTCCGCGCCCGTGCGCGCCTCGGCGGTCCCGACCCGCACCACCGTGTTGGCGACCGGGGTGCCCGCAGCGGACACCAGCGTGCCCTCCAGCGCGATGCCGGTGCACGCATAGGTGCGCCGGGCCTTGCGTTCGGCTTCGGACACCGCCGCGTCGGCAGCGGGCTCCGGCGCGCAGGCCGTCAGCACGGGGGGCGGCTCCTCCTCCGGCGGCGGCTCCTCGTCGGGCGTCTCGTCGTCGGGCGGAGGCGGGTCGACCGGGGGCGGCCAGGTGTCCGGGGTTTCGTCGGGCGGAGTCGTCACCGGCGGGGACTCTTCGCCCGGCGGTGTCACGGCCCCCGGCTCATTCGACGGCGTGGAAGCTCCGGGACTGCACGCCACAAAACAGGCCGCCACCCACGCCACCGGCAGATACCGCCGCCCCATTCCGTCCCCCTGAGCCGCCTCGACCGTCGCCCACGTCCTGCGACGAGATGGGGACGAAAGCGGGCGGACGCCAGGGAGGGCCTCGCACCGCGGGGCTGCCTGCCTGCCTCCAGGCGACGCCAGGCTCCGCCAGGCTCCGCCAGGCTCCGGTGTCCTGCGGGGCGCGTTCACCCCCGGACACCGCGCGCGGACGAACGGACTACCAGGGGACTTCCGTGCCCTCGTAGTCGAAGAAGCGGCCGGAGTGCTCCAGCGAGAGCCCGTCGATGACACGCAGCATCCCGCTCACCGAGTCGCGCGGGGGCAGCGGCGCATCCGCCCCGCCCATGTCCGTCCGCACCCAACCGGGATGCAGCAGCACGAACGCCAGCCCGTCGCGGCGCAGGTCGTTGGCCATGGAACGCACGCCCATGTTCAGCGCGGCCTTGGACATGCGGTAGGCGTACGCGCCCCCTTCCGTGTTGCTGGAGAGCGACCCCATGCGCGACGTGACGTGCGCCACCTTGCGGCCCAGGCCATGCCGCAGCGCGGGCAGCAGCGCGGAGGTGATGCGCAGCGGCCCGAGCGCGTTCACCGCGAACGTGCGCTCCAGGTCCGCGTAGTCCAGTTCGTGCAGCCCCACCCACTGGCCCTGCACGCCCGCGTTGTTGATGAGCACGTCCACCGGCTCGCGGCAGATGTTCGCCGCGAACGCCTTGACGCTGTCCGCCTGGGTGACGTCCAGGGGGTGGATCCGCAGCCGGTTGCCCGACTCATGCAACAGCGGCTCCAGCCGACGCGCCATCTCCGGGGCACGCACCCCGGCGTCCACCGTCTCTCCGCGTCGCAGCAACTGCTGCACGAACTCGAAACCGATGCCGCGGCTGGCACCCGTGATCACGTAGCGCATGCTGGTATTAACGCGCGGTCCGCCGCTCCTTGGCAAAGCCACCCCTTCGCACTAAGGCCGCCCAGGGGTGCTCACCCCAGGACACCGTACGGAGAGAACGTCATGACGGTCGCGGTCATCGGGGGGGGGATTTCAGGTCTTGTCCTGGCTCACAGGTTGCGTTCCAGAGGGGCGGAGGCCGTCGTGCTGGAGTCGGCGGCCCACGTGGGCGGCAATGTGCGGACCCACACCCTGGGCGGATACATCCTGGAATCAGGACCCAACAGTTTCCTGGACCGGGAGCCCACGACGCGTGAACTGGCGGCGGCCCTGGGGGTGGAGGCGCGCATCCGTCCGGCGGATGCGGCGGCAAAAAACCGCTACATCTTCACTCGGGGTGCGCTCAGGGCGGTGCCGTCCTCACCGCCCGCGTTCCTCACGTCCGACATCCTTCCCCTCTCCGCGCGGCTGCGCGTGCTGGGGGAGTTGTTCAGTTCCCGGGGTCCTGCCGGGGTGGACGAATCGCTGGCCCAGCTGGGGCGGCGCCACCTGGGGCCGGAAGCCACCACGGTGCTGTTGGACGCGGTGCAGACGGGCATCTACGCGGGCGACCCGGAGAAGCTCAGCGCGGAGGCCACCTTCCCGCAGCTCGTGAAGATGGAGCGCGACCACCGCAGCCTCATCCTGGGCGCCATCCGCTCCCAGCGCGCGGCGCGCAAGGCCACGGCTTCGCAAGGGGACTCGAAGTCGAAGCTCACCGGGCTCTTGAGCACCTTCGACGGCGGCCTGGGCGTGCTGGTGGACGCGCTGGCGCTGTCGCTGGGGGATGCCGTGCACACCGACGCGAAGGTGGAGGGGCTCACGCCCCAGGCCTCCGGTTGGAAGGTGCGGGTGCGCGAGCGCGGCCGGACGGTGGAGCTGCTCGCCTCCCACGTGGTGCTGGCGGTGCCGTCGCACGTGGCGGCGGGGCTCTTGCGGCCCCTGGATGAACCCCTGGCGGGGAAGCTGGAGGGCATCCCCTACGCGCCCATCGCCGTGGTGCACCTGGGCTTCGCGCCGGGGGCGACGCCGAAGCCGGACGGGTTCGGGTTCCTGGTGCCGGCGGTGGAGCACAAGGCGGTGCTGGGCACCATCCACGTCTCCACCACCTTCCCCTTCCGCGTGGAGGGCGGGCGGGTGCTGCTCACGTGCCTGATGGGCGGCGCGCGGCGGCCGGACGTCGTCGCGCGGGACGAGGACGCGCTGGTGGCGCTGGCGCGCGAGGAGCTGAAGGCGATGACGGGACTCACCGCGACGCCGGAGCTGACGCGGGTGGTGCGCTGGCCGCGCGGCATCCCGCAGTACACCGTGGGCCACCTGGAGCGCCTGGCCTCCCTGGACGCGGGCCTGAAGCGCTGGCCCGGCCTGCACCTCACCGGCAACGCGTACCGGGGCGTGGGCGTCAATGACTGCATCCGGGACGCGACGCGGCTCGGGGACGCGCTGGCGTAGCGGCGGAGGGACGGCCGGGGGCTTGGGCGCGACCGCTCACCCCCGCTTCGCGACGGCCGGGCCCACCCCTCCCCGGAGGGCCCCTGGGGCGGTGACACAGTGCGTGGGCATGTTTCACGGACACCGGAGGAACCCCCCATGTTCTCACTGCGTTCGCCGCTCCTGTTCGTGCTTGCCCTCCTCTTCTTCCCCGCGCTCCTCGCCGGGACGCTCGTCCTGGACCTGGTCCCGGCCCCCGTCCCCCGGCGTTAGCAGGCCAGACGGTGTAGCCTTCCGCTGGAGCATGTCGGAGACGTCGGAAGGGTCCATCGTTCGCGCCACGTTGCGCGCCCTCGTCGCGCCCCTGCGGCTGGGCCCCATCGTGCTGGTGTCGCTGCCGCTGCTCGCGGCCCAGGTGCGCTGGAGCGTGGATCCAAACGCGCTGTGGCTGGGCGTCCTCCTGTGCCTCTTGTGCGTCGCCGTCGCGCCCGTGTCGTACCGGGTGCTGTTCCCCGAAGGGCTGGACCTGAGCCACGGCGGCATCCGCCTGCTGCTCTACGGGGCGGTGGGCACCGGCGTGGTGCTGTCCGTGGGCTACGCGCTGCCGCGCCTCACCGACATGCAGCCCACCTTCCTGTCGGAGCGGTACAATCTGGCCGTCTGCGGCGGGCTGTTCCTGGTGGCCGGCTGGGGCCTGGGACGGGACATCGGCTTCGAGGAGACGCTGGCCCGCGAGCGTGCGCGCGCCACCCGCTTCGCCTGGGAGGCGGAGCAGGCGCAGCTGCTCGCCATCCGCAGCCACCTGGATCCGCACTTCCTCTTCAACACGCTCAACGCCATCGCGGAGTGGTGCCGCGAGGACGGCGCCGTCGCCGAGGCCGCCGTGCTGCGCCTGTCCACGATGCTCCGCTCGGTGCTCGCGGGCGTGCGCAGCGTCACCTGGCCGCTGTCGCAGGAGCTGGAGCTGATGCGCACGCTGTTCGACCTGCACCTGTTGCGCGACCCGGACCTCTTCCAACTGCGCATGACGGTGGCGGACGGGCTGGGGGACGTGCCGGTGCCGCCGCTGCTGCTGCTGCCGCTCGCGGAGAACGCGGTGAAGCACGGGCCGGCCTCCGGGCACCGGGGCCCGCTGCTGGTGGAGGTGGGCGTCACGCGCGACGGGGCGGTGGAGGTGTCCATCGACAACCCGGGCGCGTCCCGGGGCCCCCGCGAGGGCAGCGTGGGTCTGCCCACCGTGGAGCGGCGCCTGGCGCTCGCCTATGCCGGGCGCGCGTTGCTGTCGCTCGCGAGCGCGGACGGGCGCACCCGTGTCACCGTCACCCTGCCCCGCCAGGGCCCCCAACCCGGAGTCCTCACGTGAGAGAGCCCCTGCGCGTCCTCATCGCCGATGACGAACTGCTGGCCCGGAAGCGCCTGTCCCGCCTGCTGGCCGCGCTGCCGGACGTGAGCGTCTGCGGCGAGGCGGTGGACGGGGACGCGGTGCTCGCCGCGGTGCGGGCGGGCGGCGTGGACGTGGTGCTGCTGGACATCCACATGCCGGGCCTGAGCGGCCTGGACGCCATGGGCCTGCTGCCCGCGGGCGGCCCGCACGTCATCTTCTGCACCGCCCACGCGGAGCACGCGGTGACCGCCTTCGAGCACGGCGCGGTGGACTACGTCCTCAAGCCCGTGGAGGCCGCCCGGCTGCAGAAGGCCCTGGAGCGCGTCCGGGCCCGGCAGCCGGCGTCACCTGTGCCCGCGAAGGCGAAGGCGCTCCCCGTGCCTCCGCCCGCGTCCCCGGAGCGGGAGCGGGAGCGGCCCGCCTTCGCGCGGCTGCCCATCCCCACGCGGCAGGGGCTGGTGCTGGTGTCGCCGGACGCCATCTCCCACGCGTCGCTGGAGGACGAGCTCGTCACGGTGTTCACCGCCCAGGGCGACTTCCTCACCGACTTCACCCTCAACGAGCTGGCGGACAAGCTGCCCGCCGAACACTTCCACCGGGTGCACCGGCGCGCGCTGCTCAACCTGTCGCACGTGACGCGGCTGGAGCCGCTGGAGACGGGCGGCTACCTGGCGCGCACGGCGCGGGGGCACTCGGTGGAGGTGAGCCGCCAGTCCGCGCGCGACCTGCGCCGCC
Organism: Corallococcus sicarius; assembly: GCF_003611735.1. GTDB lineage: Bacteria > Myxococcota > Myxococcia > Myxococcales > Myxococcaceae > Corallococcus > Corallococcus sicarius. Next base: position 38,385 of record NZ_RAWG01000038.1, read on the forward strand.
TGCTGGGGCTGCGCAAGGGCGCGGAGGACGAGGGCCCCTAGTTCCAGACGAAGAGCTGGTGCACCTGCCCGGCGTCGTCGCCCAGCGTGTCCGCCAGGGCCTTGCGCGCGGGCGGGGGCAGCTCCACGCCGCCCCGGGCGCAGCGGGCCGCCTCCTCGCGGGTGAGCGCGGGCGCCTTGCAGAAGGAGGCCTGCCAGCGCGCCAGGAGCGTCTGGGAGAAGGTCTTCTCGTAGCCCTGCAGCTCCCTGTCCAGCCACCCGTCCTTGCTGGGCTGGGAGAACGTCTGCGGCTTCACGTCGGCGGGGGGGAAGGTGATGTTGTGCTCGTAGCCGGAGGCGGACAGGGAGTTCTCCGCCTTCACGGCCAGGGGCGCGTGCTGCTCCTGGAGGACGGCCTGGGCCACCACCGCGAAGTGGTACTCCACGCCCCGGCGCAGCGCGCGGTACGCGAAGGAGCGCGGCACGTCGCGGTACTTCGTCACCTCCACCGTCGTCTTGTACTCCACCGTCTTCTTCTGGGTGACGAGGCGCTTCTTCATCTCCCCCTTGTCCACGTAGGACTCCTCCACCGTGTACGGCACCTCCGCCGTCGCGGTGCGGTCCTCGTGCGCGGTGTACGGCACCTGCTCCGTCCACGATGCCGCCAGGTCCACCGGCTGGCTGGTGCGCGACTCGCTCAGGGTCCCCTGCACGGTGAGCGGCGGGCGGCGCGGGGAGCCCTCCCCGTACCAGGGCGAGGACTCGAACGCGCCCGCCAGCCGCGACAACAGGTATTGGACGACGTCGTTGCTGATGCCCTCCAGGGACACCTGGAACATGGGGACGCCCAGCGCCTCCGGGAACAGCGGCGCTAGGGGCGCGACCTGGCGGTAGTGCCGGCAGTAGCGCGACACCAGCTCCGCCCAGTGCGCGCTGCCGTCCGACGGCTCCTGCTTCAGCCGGGCGCACGTCGCCGCGCCACCCTGCTGCACGGCCTCCTCCACGTCGCGACGGATGGGCGCCATCTCCGCGTACGCGAGCAGCGCGCGCTTGCGGTTCAGGTGCGCCTCCGCCGTCAGCGCGTGGCCCCGCTTCGCCTGTTCATTGATGAGCTGGCGCAGGTGCTGGTGCGTGCCGGCCATCTCCTCCAGGAGCGAGCTCTCCATGCCGCCGTCCAGCTTGGAGCTCCACTTCTTCCGGTAGGTGAGGAACTGCTCCAGGTTCAGCTCCGCGTCCTCGTCCCGCCCCTCCACGCGGGCCTGGCGCGCCTGGGTGAGCAGCTGCGACAGGCCACGCCAGCGCAGGTCCTCCAGCGAGGAGCGCAGCGACGGGTCGTTGGGCGAGTCCTCGACGACCTTCACGTACAGCTCGGCGGCTTCGACGAAGCGGCCCTTCTCCGCCAGGTCATTGGCCTTGCCCCGGAGGGACGAGCACGCGGTCACCGCGCTCACGCAGACGAGCAGCGGCACGAGGAGGAACTTCCGGCGCGCGCCGGAGAGGGACGACGGGGAGGTGGAGGCAATCACGGACGGCATCCTTCAGCGCGTGGCGCGGGCCCGCTGGCAGACGACCCGGCGGGCCTCCATATTCACAGCCACGCCCGCGTCCCGACAAGGCCCCCCGGCTTACATCAGGCTCAAGACGACTCCACGGGCCACGTGTGCACGGGCAGCCCCGACTCCGAATGGTGGAGGTAGCGCTCCAGCAGGGCCGCCAGCGCGTCCGGCCTCGGCATGTGGGCCTCCAGCCTCGCCAGCACCTCCCGCTGCCAGCGCGCCCCGGTGCGCCGCAGGGCCACGCGCTGCGCGATGATGTCCAGCATCGCGTCCGCCTCGGCGGCGTCCACCCCGTGCTCCGTCAGGCCGCGCCGCGCGATGGGCAAGAGCTGCTTCACCAGCTCCACCACCGGCACCGGGCGGGGGCTGGGCGCCACCTCCGCCGGCCACAGCATCACCGCGTCCAGCCCCCGCTTCGCCGCCTGCTTGAAGTTGCGCCGCGCCTGCCAGAAGGGCAGCGCCGGCAGGAGCGCGTCCACCCGCTCCGCGAGCCCCAGCGTCAGCCCCAGCAGGAACGCCCCGTTGGCCACCATGTCCACCACCGTCGGGCCCGCGGGCAGCGCGCGGAACTCGATGCGCACGTGGCCGTCCCCGTGCGGATCATAGATGGCCCGGTTCCAGCACCAGACCGTGCCCTGGTGCAGCCGCAGCTCCTCCAGCGCCGGCACGCCCCCGGCCGCGACGATGTCCAGGGGAGCGTCCTCCTTGCCCAGCACGGGCAGGAGCGGCGGGTAGAGGGCCACGGCCTCCGCGAACAGCTCGTGGACCCCCTCGCGCACCCAGCCGTGGCCGAACGTCACGCGCGGGTGCAGGTGGGCCGCCTCGTCGCCGCTCTCGCTGCGGTCGTCGGTGGCCTGCTGGAAGAGCGCCACGCGCGTCTCCTCCCACAGCCGCTTGCCCAGGAACAAGGGCGAGTTGCCCGCCGCCGCCAGCACCGGCGCCGTGGCGAGCTGCGCGGCGTTGTACACGCGCGCGAAGTCCTCCGGCGCCACGCGCAGGTGGAACTGGAGCGACGTGTTCGCCCCCTCCAGCGTCACGTCATCCCAGGTGAGGTTGAGCGTGTCGTCGCCCGCGATGGCCACCTGGAACGGCCCGTCGCGCCGCTTGCGGATGGCGGCGTTCAGCGCCCGGTAGCGGGCCTGCTGGGTGAGGGCCCCCTTGCCCAGGTCCGCCTGCCGCAGCGTGGGCAGGATGCCGATGGACGCCACGCGCGCGCCCTCCAGCGCCGCCGCGCGCTGGAGTTCCTTCAGCACGTCCTCCAGCTCCGCCCGCAGCCCGGTGAACGGCCGCCCCGCGAGCAGCGAGGGCCGCACGTTCGCCTCCATGTTGAAGCGGTTGAGCTCCAGCGTCACCCGGTCGTCCTGCGTCCGCGCCAACACCTGCTGGTTCACCGGCAGCGGGTGGCCCGCGCCGTCCACCAGGTACACCTCCAGCTCCGCGCCCATCGTCGTGGGCCCCACGCCGAAGCCGGGGCGCTTCAGCAGCTCTCGCAGCGCCTCCAGGCTCTCCGCGAGCCGCTGCACGAACCGCTCGTGCTCCTCTGGCGTGAACTCCTCCTGCTGGATGGCAAGACCCATAGGCCCTCCACGATTGGCACGACGCACCGCGCTGGCACGGCAGGTGTCACCCGCTGGACGCCGTGGCCCCGCGAAAACCGTCCGCCCCGGGTCCCCTCGCTCCCCTGGTCGCCCTGCGGGCTTGCGGCCCCCGGTGCGCGGCGCCGGGGTGTGTTATCTCGACCCGGTCATGTCGGACGCCACCGCCCTGCTCAACCTGTATGACCTGCCGCGCCCCGCGCTCGACGCGCGCCTGGGCGACTGGGGCTTCAGCCCCCAGTACCGCGAGCGCGTGTGGACGGGGTTGTACCGGGACGGGGTGACGGCGCTCGGCGATGTGGCGGGCCTGCGGCCGGACCTCCAGGCCGTGCTCCAGGAGCGCGCGCAGCTGGGAGCGCTCGCCACGCACCACGAGAGCTTCAGCAGCGACGGGCTCACGCACAAGCTGCTCCTGCGGCTGCACGACGGGCAGACCATCGAGACGGTGCTGATGCGCTTCAAGGGCCGCGCCACCGTGTGCGTGAGCACGCAGGCCGGGTGCGCCATGGGCTGCGTCTTCTGCGCCACCGGACAGATGGGGCTGTCGCGCCACCTCACGCCGGGAGAAGTCGTGGGCCAGGTGCTCCACGTCACGCGCCTCTTGCGCGAGCGCGGAGAGGCGCTGCGCAACATCGTGCTGATGGGCATGGGCGAGCCCCTGCACAACTACGAGCACACGATGGCCGCGGTGGACATCCTCGTGGACCCGAAGGGGCTCGCGCTGGCGCCGCGCTTCATCACGCTGTCCACCGTGGGCGTGGTGCCCGGCATCATCCGGCTCGCGGACGAGGCGCGCCCGGTGCAGCTCGCGGTGAGCCTCCACGGCGCCACCGACGCGGAGCGCGCCGCGCTGGTGCCCGCGGGCCGGCGCTGGCCGCTCAACGAGTTGATGGACGCGTGCCGCTACTACGTGGCGAAGCGCCGGCGGCGCATCTTCTTCGAGTGGACGTTGATTTCCGGCCGCAACGACACCGCCGAACACGCGCACCACCTGGGCGCGCTGCTGCACGGGATGGACGCGCACGTGAACGTCATCCCACTCAATCCCACGGTGGGCTACGACGGCGGGCCCAGCGTGCCCGACGCGGTGCGCGCGTTCCAGGGCGTGCTCACGTCCCACGGGGTCCCCAGCACGGTGCGTCAGCGACGCGGCATCGACATTGACGCAGGCTGCGGCCAGCTCAAGGCCACCGTGGAGCGCAAGCCCCGCCGCACGCTTCCCGTTGCGTCCTGAGCAGCTGCTGAACAGCTCCCGAGCGACTCCCGAGCAACTCCCGAGCGACAACGGGGTCGTCCGGAACACCCGACCCGCGCACCTGACCTGTCGTGTCACCCCCATCCGCTAGGGTGCGCCCGCCCACGCGTGCACCATGGCGTGTGGGTCCGTCGCGCATTTCCACAGGCCCTTGCATGGCACTGGCTCGTGGGCACATTCTTGGCGACGGCTTCCACGCAACCCAACGGCTTTCCCGGAGGAGGTGGGCAATGCTTTCCATCCAGGAGCACGGCACGGTGGAAGAGGCGAGCAGCAACCTGCTCGACTTCATCCTCATCCCCGACAACTGGCTCGAGCAGGCGGCCCCGCAGCCCGAGGGCTCCTCCGCGTGGCCGGCGTCGGACATGCAGTACCAGCGGCGCGTGGGTTCCCTGCGCATCTGCGCGTCGGTGGACGTCGCCCCGACGTTGGACGTGACGCTCCACATCGCGTTCCGCGCACCGGGGCTGACCCCCATCAAGGCGGCGGATCACCTGGAGAGCTTCCTCAAGCAGCGTCTGCCGCTGACGCCCAACAGCGAGTGGCAGGTGGAGGTGGATGATCGCCGGTGGATCCACTTCTCGCGCCGCTACGCGGGCACGCACCTGCTGGCCTGACGTCTCCCAGGCTCGGAGCCCGGCCGCGCGCGAGGCCTACAGCGAAAGCTGGTAGTGCCGCAGCGGCTGGGCCACGTTCTTCACGGGGGTCTCCGTGAGGGGTCCGAACTGGAGCTTGCGCACGAAGGGCTCCTGCGACGTGCGCAGCGCCTCGTGCACGCTCTGCATCACCAGCGTCTCGCGGAAGCCCGCCAGGGACTGGAGGCGCGCGGCCTGGTTCATCCCGCTGGAGAAGGCGGTGTAGTTGCGGTTGGGGCCGAAGAGGCCGCAGTTCGCGGTGGCCAGGTTCACGCCCACCGCCACGCCCAGCCCGGGCAGCTTCACCCGCTGGCACAACGCCGCCACCTCCTCGCGCGCGCCCAGCTCCGCCGTGAAGGCCTGGATGTCGCACGCGGCGCGCACCGCGGCCTCCGCGCGGCGCACGCGGTCCGTCTGGAAGAAGGGCGGACCGAAGAGGCCGATGACGCAGTCCCCCACCATCTTGTCGAACACGCCGCCGTGCGCCCAGATGCAGTCCACGGCGCGCGCGCTCCACTCGTCCACGAAGCGGCCGATGCTGCGCGGGCTGTCGAAGCCCTCTTCGCAGATGCGCGTGAAGCCGTTGATGTCCGCGAACAGGATGCCCACCTCCTGCTCCTGCGCGCGCAGGTGCCGCGCGTAGTCCGGGTCCTCCAGGAGCGCGTCGATGGCGCCCGTGGGGAAGAACTGCGACAGGTGGATGCGCTCGCGGTTGTAGTCCAGCAGGCGCTGGCTCAGCGTGGAGGCCAGCACGCGGATGAGGTCCATCGCGTAGGCGGAGAAGCCCTCGTTGCTCCAGACGACGATCTTCCCCAGGGGCTCGCTGCGCGCCGCCGCGGAGATGAGCACCGCCTCCGTGGTGCGCCCGTCGAACAGCCGCTTGAGCACGCCCGCGTCGCCGTGCAAGAGCCGCGTGCCGTGCTGTTGCAGCAGCGCCTCCAGCGTGGAGCTGGGCTGCTCTCCGCTCTCGTACTCCAGCTGACCGTGGCGGTAGGTGCGGTAGTGCAGCACGTGCGGCTGCACGGCGTCGCGGTACAGCAGGAGGAAGCCCGGCAGCCGCACCCGCTGCGCCAGCGTGCGCACCGCCTGGTCCATGCCCGCCTCGAAGACAGGGTTGGCCAGGTGTTCGTTGCACTGGAGGATGAGCTGGTGCTTCTCCGACGCGGTGTGGACCAGCATCAGCACCGTGTCCAGCTCCTCCGCCACCACGTCCAGCGCGCGCAGCCGCCGGGCCGTGGTCTCCGCGTCGCCGGGGACGCCCGGATAGAGCAGCCCCAGCGTGCCCACCGGCGAACCCGCCACGTCCAGCGTCTGGGTGACGAGCGTGTCCTCGCCATGGACGCGCATGCCCGTGGCGCCCGCGAGGAGCGCGCCGGGGAAGATGCCGCCCCACTCCCCCTCGCACCAGGTCTGCTCCACCAGCTCCTCGTCGCGCGTGGTGAGCGCGATGGCGCGCGCGCCGGTGTGCTTCAGCAGCGTGGGGAAGCAGCGCCGGAAGCACTGGGCCAGCGTCTCGCGCTCCCGGAGGCTCTCCTCCAGGAGGTCGTCCGCCACGCGCCCCAGCTGGCGCAGGAAGCGGTACTCCTCCAGGGACAACTCAGCGGGTGGGGCGGTGGGCGCGGGGGTCATGTCCGCCCCTTCTACCGCCGTGCGGTGGCCCTGTCAGGTGGCCCCGGCGACGGAGCCGGGTGCGTGCTTCGTGCCGCCCACCACCACACCGCCCTCCACCTCGATGAGCCAGTAGCCCTCCTTGCCCGCCTGGGTGGAGGAGCCCGCGCCGAACAGGTGGGGCCGGTCCGCGGTGGCCGGGTGGTGGTAGCGCTGGTGGATGTGGCCATGCAGCACCGCGAAGCGCGGGCCCGGCAGCAGCTTCAGGAGGGCGTCCGCGTCCCGCAGGCCGTGGTGCCAGCCGTCCGCGTGGTCCGCGAAGGTGCGGGGCGCGTGGTGCACGACGACCAGGATGGCGCGGCCGTCCAGGCGGGGGTCCGCCACCAGGGCCGCCAGGCCTTCGAGCTGCGCGGGCCCGATGGTGCCGTAGGACAGCCCCGGTGAGGGCAGCGACCGCGCCGAGCACAGCCCCACCACCGCGGCGCCCTCCCCCACGAGCCGCACGAAGGGAAACGCCCCCTCGCGGCGGTGTTCGGGCAGGTCGCTCTCCAGGAGCCCACCGAAGTGCTGGGCGAAGCGGCCGCTCGCATGGCTGCCGGGGGTGAACACGTCGTGGTTGCCGGGGATGACGGTGCAGCGCGCGGGGGACGAGGCCAGCGGGCCCAGGGCGGCGCGGGCGGCGCGGAACTCGCCTTCGAGCGCGTAGGCGGTGAGGTCGCCGGAGAGGATGAAGTGATCCACGCCGTGCGTCTGCGCGTCGCGGGCGATGGCGGACAGCGTGTGCTGCGCGTTCCGGTAGGCCTTCGCCCGGCCCCCGGCCGTCAACTCGACGAGGGCCACCCAGCGGCGCCAGCCCAGCTTGCGAAGAGGGAGGGCGAAGTAGTCCTCCGTGATGTGGACGTCGGAGCAGTGCAGGAAGCGCATGGAGGGGGTCACCCCAGGGGAACGGAGGCC
>NZ_RAWG01000390.1 GCF_003611735.1 Corallococcus sicarius
GGCTCGGACGGTGCGCGGCGGGGGAGGGGAACGTGGGCATCGGAGGCATTCGCGCGAGAGGATGCGCCAGGACCCACGCCCAGTGCGAGCGTTCCCTGGTGCCTCCGCCACCACGGCCTCGGTGATGCGCGATGCGGTGGGGGAAGGCGCTCGCGCGGAGGCCGCGGGTGCACCTCAGGCGAGGTGCCGCTCGATGACGTCCACCCCCTCCTCAAGCTCGCGCGAGCTGCGGCAGCGCTGCTTCATCGCCTCCATGGCCGTGGTGATGTCGTCGCGCCCGAGCAGCGCGTCCACCCGCTCGGTGATGACACGGGCGTCCTTCGTGCGGATATCTCCCCGGAGCCCGAGCTGGTGGTGCACCAGCCGCGCCGTCAGTCCGGGCTGATCCGCGCCGAAGGGGAACAGGAGCATCGGGACGCCGAAGTACATCGCCTCGCGCACGGAGCCGATGCCTCCGTGGTTCAGGAACAGCCGCGCCCGGGGGAGGATCTCCAGCTGTGGAACCGAGGCCTCCACGCGGATGGACGGCGGCAGCGCCTTGCTCCGGAGCTGTTCGGCCAGGGCGCCGCAGCTCACGATGAGCTGCCAGCCCTCTCGCTGGCGGAAGGACTCGATGACGGCGGTGAAGAAGCGCAGCGCGGACGCCTGGCCGTCGCCGAACGTCCCCAGCGAACAGTAGGCGAGCGGCCTGGACGCGTCGTAGCCGCTCCAATCGAAGGTGCCGTCGTGGCGTGAGGGCTCCACGCTCGTACCCACGTAGTGCCGGTGCGGAAGGTCGCGCAGCGGTTCGAAGTCCAGGGCCCTGGGACCAATCACCAGCTCCGGCACGTCCGGCCGGTAGCCGAAGTCCCCCCACCGCAAGCGGCGTCCCGCGCGCCGGAAGGACTCGTGTCCCGCCCAGCTGAGGGCGCGGTCATACAGGCTCCGGTGCCAGGGGATCCTCGCCTGGAACGTCCACGCCACGAGGTTGCGCGCGCGTGCGCTCGCACCACCGCGAGGGGGAATGGCCGACGAGTGTACGGACGGGTAGTCCAGCGAGAAGGGGGCGGAGTACGTGGGGTTGAGGCTGAGGTACGGGAGCCCGCGCTCGAGCGCGCCCGCGGCCACGTTCCACACCACCGGATCCACCAGCACCCCGTCGAGCGCATCCGCGTCCACCCACGCGTTGAACTCGGCCGCGAGGTGTTCGTTGTAGCGCGCGCGCAGGTGCAGGAAGCGCACGCCGGGGACGCGCGTCGCCCAGCTCGGGGAGACGCGGAGCCGCTCGGTGTAGCGGGTGCTCTCGAAGCCCTGCCGCGTCACGTGCGCCTCGAAGGCCTCGGGCACGAAGTAGCGGACGCGGTGGCCCCGGCGCACCAGCGTCCTGGCCAGGGCGAAGGTGGCGTTGAGGCCACCGTACTCGGGCAGCATGTAGATTCCGACCGTGGCCATCGGGCAGGGCCCTGCTCAGTTCGCCCGGGCAGCGGCCACGGCGTCGAAGGACCCGCGGATGCCGGGGTCCTCCGCGGTGCCCTGGCCCGCGAGGTCATCCCGCAACAGGACCAGGCGGGGACGCAGGGACAACGAGGACTTGGGACGAGCGGGGAGTCGTTGCATGAGGGAATCCCATTTCAAATCACGATGCGCCGTGCGCCTCGAGCACGGCCAGGGCCTTGCGGAGCTGGGCGGCGCGGGCCGTGGCGGTGCGGGCGGTCACGATTTTCAATATCACTGCGTACTGCTCGGTCTTGCTGTACGCGTCGAACGCCTTCGCCGCCCGAGGGCTCGCCGCCAGGGCCGCGGCGAGCTCGGGTGGGACGGTGGCGTTGCGCTGCGACTCATAGGCGGCGGCCCACCGGCCGTCCGCCTTGGCGGCGTCAACCTCGGCCAGTCCGGACGGTCGCATCCGTCCCGCCGCGAGCAGCTCCCCGACCTTGTCCACATTGATTCGCGACCAGCGGCTGCGCGGCCGGCGGGGCACGTACTTCTGCAGGTAGTAGACGTCGTCGTAGGACTTGCGCAGGCCGGAGATCCAGCCGTAGCAAAGGCCGACGTCGACCGCCTCGTCGTCAGTCAACGAGGGGATGCCCGACCCCTTCTTCGCGAGCTTCAGCCACACCCCGGCTTGCAGGTCGACATGCGCGTCCAGCCAGGCCGCGAACTCCGCGGCGTCGCGGAAGGCAATCACCTCGGCCTCGTTGACGGCAGGCTTCTTCGGCACGCGTGACTCCTCCGGTGGGAAAGGGGCGCTCACGGTGCTGCTTATCAGTCCTGACCGGACTCAGGTGCGGTTCGCGGCGAGCCACTCCAGAGCCCGCGCGGTGACGTCCTCCGCTGACAACCTGGAGGTGTCCAGCACCAGGTCGTACCGCTCCGGGCGAAGCAGCTCCCCGGCCCAGGCGCTGCCCGCGAGTCGCGCGAAGTTCTGGAGGTCCGCCGCGTCCCGGGCCGCCAGCTGCTCCCGCACCTCCTCCAGCGTGCCCGGTGCATCGCCTTCGGCATGCCGTGCGTGCACCCGTCGAGCGCGCTCCTCCAGCGGACACTCCAGGAGCACCCGCAGCACCCGTCCTCCGCGCCGGGCCAGTTCCGGCTCCAGGCGTGACACCACCCACGGTCCGAAGAAGCTGTGGAGGAGGGCCCCTCCCTGGAGGATGCGCTCCTCCTGAAGCCCGTCGAGGAACGCATCCAGCTCCCGGGCCGCGCCGCCGTCCAGCGAGGCCCCGTAGCGCTGCACGCTCGGGAAGCCCCGGACCGCGGCCATCCGGCGCTTGAGGTCTCCGACGTTGAAGGCGCGCAGGCCCACCGCGCTCGCGAGCCGCTCGGCCAGCGTGTTCTTGCCCGCGCCGTGCCGGCCTCCAATCACCACCGTCCAGGCCGTGGGCCCCGCCAGGTCGCCCGCGCGCTCCCGCCTCATGCGGGGCATCCGGTCCCGGTAGACGCGCAGCAACTCGTCCGCCGCCTCGCGGGCCTGTCCCTCCAGGAAGCGTGCGCTGGCGGCCTGGAAGGCGCGCCTCCGCTTCACGTCGTCCACGGGGATGTCATGGGTGGCGAGCACGTTCCCGCGCCCCGGCTCCCGCTGCTCTCGCGGCGAGACGTCCACGTCCACCGTCTCCTCCAGCGAGCGCAGCGGATCCACCATGTCCAACACCTCCGCGCCGCGAGACACGTGCGCACCCCGGAGGCACACCGCCTTGAGCCGCACGGTGAGGCCCGGCAGGAGCGCGTCGTTCATCTCCTGCTGCACGTCGTCCAGGAACGCCAGCACCTCGGACGTCGATGTGGGGCCGGCGAGCCAGAGCTGCACCTTGTCCGGCGGTGCCCGGGCCACGCGCACCTGCTCGCGCCAGCCCGCGCGCAGGTGGCGCAGCACCGAGGCCGCCACCAACTGGATGGCCTCCGAGCCCGCGTCGAAGCCGTAGAACTCGTTGACCGCCATGATGCGCGCGCCCATGCACGTGCCCTGGTGCTCGGGGCCCCACTTGATGGGGCGGTGCTCCTGCTCCACGAAGCGCTCGGAGGTGTAGGCGCTGTCGGTGAGCTGGATGAACGTCTCCTGCGCTCCCAGGCCCGTCCCCAGCAGCTCTCCCTCCAGCGCCTCCTGGGACAAGAGCCCCGTCACCGGATCCTTCAGCTCCTTCGGCGCTGGAAGCGCGCCCTCCGCGTGCAGCCAGCGCAGCAGGGCCCTCGCCTGGGGCCGCAGGATGGCGGAGTCGCCGTCCCCGGCTTCCGCATCCGTGGGCGGATGCTCCACCAGCACGATGCTGTCCCGGCGCGTCTTGGCCTGCTTGCACAGGGACGTGGCCAGGGCCATGGCCTCCGCGAACCGCTCATCCCCTCCGTCCGGAGCCGGCGTGGCTCCCATGGAGAGGGTCGGCGCCCACAGGACTCCCTCCTGGAAGGGGTCGGCGCTCACCTTCACGCTGTCACCCAGTCGCGCGCGGAGCCACTGCTCCCATTCGCTCCGCGTCTGCTCCGCGCCGGCCTCCGCGCGCTTCCAGACGAGCAGCCGCACGCCCCCGTTCGGCTCGGCCAGCCACGCCGCCACCGAGGGCAGGCCGCCCACGTCCTGCTCGCACCCGTCCACGCCCGTCACCCGCAGCACCGCGAGCTCCTCCGCCAGGGCGCGCGCGGACTCCCGCATCGCCTCCAGGGTCCGGCCGAACTCCGAGGCCGTGGCCCCCGGACGGGAGATGACCCCGAACTCGTCGCCGGAGAGGTAGCGGAAGAAGCAGGCCCCGTCGCGCCGGGCCACCGCGTCCAGCCGCTCGAAGAGGCGGCGGATCATCCCGTGGCTCTCATCCCCCACGAGCCGGCGGCCATAGAGGCGGTTGAGGCACTGGAGCTTGTCGATGTCGCCCATCGCCACCCAGGGGCTCCGGGGGCCCGCGCGCAGACGCTCGGCGAAGGCCCGCTGCCCGTCGCGGCGCTGCGCCGTGGCGGCCCCTCGCAGGGCGTGGCGGTAGCGCGGCTCCACCGCCTCCTCCGACACGGAGGTCACCACCCCCAGCACCACGCCTGTCTCCTCCTTCCAGGCGTACACCTCGTGCGGCACGTTCTCCGTCAACAGGTGCTCGACGAAGTCCCACGCCAGCTCCACCGCGTCCCGCGTCGTGGCGGCCTTCACGAGGACCGCCCCCACTCCCCAGCCTCGCACCAGCCCCGCGGACGCCTGCCCGCGCTGGACGGGCAGGGCCAGGGGCACCTCCGTCATGCGGGTGAAGGCGCGAAAGCGCTCCGCCCTCCGTCCCAGCAGGACGTGGAAGTGACAGCCCGCGCTCCCCTCCGGCGCGAAGCGGGCCGTCCACGCCGCGCTCAACTTCGCCTCCACGAAGCCCAGCACCTGCGACAGCCGGGACCGGGTGAGGTGGTTGCCCCACGCGGCGCGCGGGAAGAGCACGTGCTCCACGCCGCCTGACCCGGCACGGCGTGACAGCAGGCCGAAGGCGTCCTCGCCCAGGCGCACCTCCTCGGCCTCCGGGCCCACCGCGCACCAGCGGCAGCCCTCCACCGGACCGTGGGGGATGAAGGCCTCCAGCGGGGCCGGAGTGGACAGGACGGGGACGGTGGCGGCCATGGACTGGCTCATGACGTGGGGGCTCGCGGTTCGGCGGTGATGGCGGGGACGGGAGATGGACGGTGCACGGCGAGCAGCGCCAGCGGGATGACGCCCGCGACGACCACGAAGAGCCCCTCCGCCCCGAAGGCCGCCGACATCGAGTGGCGATCCGCCAGCACTCCGAACAGCGGGGACAGCACCATCAGCACCAGGCTCTGGAAGAAGCCGGCGAACGACATCACCGTGGCGCGGTGCGAGGAGGGGATGCCCTTGTGGAGGGTGTCGTTGACCAGGGGGCGCACCAGGCCGCTGGTGAGCTGGCTGATGAGGATGACGCCCACGCCGGCCAGGCTCGTGCTCCAGGCGAGGAAGAAGTAGTGCGCCGCCAGCAGCACGGGGATGGACAGCAGGGCCAGCGACTCCCCGGTCCACCTGACGATGCGGTGCGTGTTCCGGGCCACCACCGCGCTGGACAGCATCCACACGAAGTAGATGGCCCCGAAGAACTTCAGGTCCACGCCCGCCTCATGCATGTACGGCTGCGAGAACTTGAAGCCCGTCAGCATCGCCGCGCCCATGAAGCCGGAGAAGAGGACCAGGTAGCGCAGGGGGCCGCTCGCCCACACCACGGAGGCCGCGTGGCGCATGTGGGCCACGGAGGGCTTGTCCCGCGTGGAGCGATGGTGCGGTGGCTCGCGGAAGGTGAGGGCCACGACGAGCGCCGCGGCCGAGCCCAGCAGCGTGAGCAGCACCGGCAGCCGCAGCGACACCTCCGCCGCCGCGCCCCCCAGCAGCGAGCCCACCCCCATGCTCCCCAGCCGGTAGGACCACGCCCTGCCCTCGTGCTCCCGGTACTCGCCCTCGCGGCCCAGGGACTTGAGCGTGTCGTAGAGGAAGGCGGAGTCGGAGCCGGACTCGAAGGCCAGGTGGATGCCGAGCACCGCCGACGCGAGCACGAAGACGCCCAGGCCGTTGCCCACGAGGAAGAGGGCGAGGAAGACGACCTTGCACACCGCGGCGATGACGAGCGCGTGCTTGCGGCCCCACGTGTCCGCCACGACGCCGCTGGGGACCTCCAGCGCGAACTGGAAGACGGACTGCACCACGACGAGCAGCATGATCTCGCCGTAGTTCAGCCCACGCGCCTGGTAGTAGAGGATGGCGACCGGGAACCAGAAGCTGAGCGTGGACAGCAGCGAGTACGCGTAGAAGCGGGGCACATTGGGCGCGAGCCGCGCCGGGCTGGATGAGGACACGAAGGCTCCTGGAGAGAGTCGGTTGGAGGGATTCACCCGGCCGCGCTGAAGGCCTTCTCGGGCGTCACCGCCGCGAGCCGCAGCTCCCACGCCTGGGCGACACACCCGGCGACCTGCGCGGGCGTCAGGCCCGTGGTGTCCACGTGTCGCTCATGCCACGCCGTCCCCGCCGGCCGCGCCGCGCCGTCCGCCAGCCTCACCACCAGCCCGTCCCCCGGCACCCGGCCCGCGCCCTCCGGCCGGGTGTCCGCGAAGACGGAGGGCCGCGCGCGCAGCACGACCTCCAGCAGCCCGCCGAGCTGTTGCCACACGGCCGGGTCGCGTGACAGGTGCTCTTCGCGCGCCAGCAGCGCGGGCGTGGAGGGCTCCAGGTCGGCCTCGTCGAGCCCGGGCCTCACCGCGCCCAGCTCCACGGCCCGGGCCAGCGCCGCGGCGACGTTCGCGAGCGACTGCCCGGGGGCCAGCACTTCCTGGCGGACCACCCGCCGCAGCAGCGCCTGGGGCCGTACCAGCGTCCAGCCGAGCCGCGCCGCCAGCTCGCGCGAGGCCTGCTCGGTGAACGCGGGCGGGCCGCCGGAGAGGGCGCAGTGTCCGCCGGGGGCGGCGGGAGTGCCCAGCAGCCGGACTGACTCCTCGTTGGTCTCGCGGTGCTCGGAGGGCGGCGCATCCAGGGGGACCCAGCGCGCGCCGCGCTCCTCGAGCACCCGGTGCAGCTCCGAGCGCACGAAGTGCCGCCGCACGTTGCCGCCGCCAAAGCCCCAGGTGGACACGGGCGTGGCGCCCGACTCCTGGTACACGTACCGGTCCGTCTCCACGAGCTGCTCCGCGAGCGGGCGCCGCTCCAGCCGGGTGAGGAAGCCCGTGCGCTCCACCAGGTCGCAGGAGATGGGCACCACGTGGGCATGGGCGTGGGTGTCACCCCGGTCCGCGCAGTGGAAGCGGCAGATGGCGGAGCGCCCGTGCTCGTACACCCCCACCTCGCCGAACACGGCATGGAGGCGCGCGGCGACCTCCTGCTGGGCCAGCCGGAAGCGCAAAGAGTCCAGCCCGTCCAGGTCCTCCGCGGAAGGGACGTGGGACTCGGACACCACCAGGACGTGGCCGACCAGGGCCGGGCGCGCATCACACAGCACGCGGGCTCCCGGCGTGCTGAACAACAACCGCTCGTGGCCGGCGATGCGACAGAAGGGACAATCACTCACGGCCAGGGCTCCTGGGTGGGGGTGCGCGGCGCGATACAGGGG
>NZ_RAWG01000391.1 GCF_003611735.1 Corallococcus sicarius
GCGGGGGCCGGCGTGTTGGCGAAGGCGGCGGAGGCGGCGAACAGGGCGGCGACGATGACGGTCTTCATGGATGGCTCCGGGGAACGACACGCCGACGCGGAATTGCATCGGTTGTTGTGCGCTGTCCTTGAGCACCCGCCGTGCCAGCCGCCGGTTTTGAACAACTTCGCGGGGTTCCCGGGGTAGGAGCGGATCCGCCATGGGGAGAATCTCCTCAGGTGCGCGGGTGTAGATGGGTGCCTGCTCCCCAGGCAGGCGCACGGCGCTTTGACGGCAACGACGCTCTTCTGCAAGCTGCGGCGCGTTCGCTCGGCCCGAGTGTCAGGCGCCGGGGCCTCTATAAGAGCGAGCGTGAGGCCCGGCGGTCCTCGTCGCGCATGTCGCGCGGCCAGGGGTCGGGAGAGATGGCGTATGCGGCACCTGCTGGTCGCATGGGGCATGGCGTGGTTGGGGGTGGGGTGTGCGGCAAGCATCCCGCCCGAGCGCCTCCAGGCCCAGGTGCTGGAGACGGAGCGGTGGCAGCGGGAGTACCAGTCCGAGCGCGAGCGCACGGAGTTGCTGGCGACGAAGCTGGCGGCGGTGGAGTCCGCGCTGGAGGAGCTGGCGCAGCAGCGCGCGGAGGCGGAGCAGGCGCGCGCGGAGGCCGAGCAGGGCCGTGCCTCCGCGGTGGACGAGCTGGCGCGGCTGGAGACGGAGCGCCACGCGCTGGAGGAGCACAACGCGCAGCTGCTGGCGCGGCAGCGTGAGCTGGCGGCACTGCACGAGGAGCTGTCGGACGTGTGGTACGAGTCCGCGCTGGAGCGTGCGCGACGCCGCACCCAGCCGCCCCTGCCGGGTGAGTCGCCCAAAGAGGCCTCCGGGCCGGTGCCGTGACGTTCCTGCCGTGACGTTCCTGGAGGTGCCCCGGCCTGGGGCAGGCCTCCTTCCCCTTCTTCAAGGAGCTTGGGCGTGGCGATGAACTCGCGGACCCCCATCCGTGGCTACCGCGCGGGTTTCTTCTTCGTGGTGATGCTGCTGTCGGCCGTCACGGGCTTCACGCTCTGGACGGAGGTGCGCACGGGCCATCAGGTGGACGCGCTGGTGCTGGAGGCGCTGGAGCGCGCGAGCCTCATCGGCCGCATCCGCGTGGACGTGCTGTCGCTGGAGTCCGCCATCGAGGCGCACGTGCGCTCCACCGGCGACGCCGAGCGGAAGGAGGCCGACGCGGTGATGGAGGACATCCTGGGCAGCATCCGCCGGGCCTCCGAGGCGTACATGCGCCACCTGCCTCCGGGGGAGAAGGCGGTGTGGCTGCGCTTCAACAACGCGTGCCAGGGGCTGGCGGATCAGGTGCGCGCGGCGGCGGTGTTCTCGCGCCAGCGCGACGCGGAGCGCGCCCGTCGCCACCTGGTGGAGAGCATCCGCCCGCTGGCGGCGGAGGTGGACCTGCTGGCGGGGAAGCTCGCCACGGAGAACGCGGACGACGCGCGCGAACTCGTGGGCCGGCTGGGCACGCTCCGGGTGCGCAACACCGCCCTGGGCGCGGGCACCACGCTCTTGGCCATCCTCCTGTCGCTGATGGTGGGCTGGCACATCACCTCCCTGCTCAAGCGCCAGGACGCCACCATCCAGGGGCAGCTGGAGGAGCTGGGGCGGCACAACCAGGAGCTGGATGCCTTCACCAGCCGCGTGGCGCATGACCTGATGGGCCCGTTGTCCCCGCTCAAGGGCTACCTGACGCTCATCCGGCGCTCGGGGGCGGTGAAGGACCCGGGCGCGCTGGAGATGATCTCCCAGTGTGAATCCAGCGCGGTGCGCATGGGCGAGTTGATTGAAGCGCTGCTGCGCTTCTGCCGCGCGGGCAACCGGGGCGACGGCACGAAGGGCGAGCTGGACACGGCGGTGAGCACGCTGCTGTTGGAGGTGAGCCAGACGGCGTCGGCGCTGGGCGTGGCGCTGGAGCGCGAGCTGGAGCCGGGCGTGCTGGTGGACTGCCCCGCGCAGCTGCTCCAGGTGGTGGCGCGCAACCTGCTGTCCAACGCGGTGAAGTACACGGCGGGCCGGCCGGAGGCGCGCGTGGTGGTGCGGGTGGCGACGGAAGGGCCGGACGCGGTGGTGGAGGTGACGGACAACGGGTTGGGGATGAGCGCGGCGACGCAGGCGTCGCTGTTCCAGCCGTTCTTCCGGGCCGCGGAGGTGCGGAGCATCCCGGGCCACGGGCTGGGGCTCGCCACCACCCGGCGCGTGGTGGAGGCGCACGGGGGCACGCTCACGGTGCACTCCGAGGAGGGCAAGGGCACGCGGATCCGCGTGCGGTTCGCGCGTGTGGCGCGCACGCAGGCTCCGCTTGTGGTGGAGTCCGGCCCGCAACGGGACTCCTCCTCCATCCGCAAGGCCTCATGAGCTCAGCCCGAATCCTCGTCGTGGATGATGACCCGCATGCGCGGGACCTCCTGCAGCGCCTGCTGGGCGTGCTGGGTCCGGTGGTGCAGGCCGCGGATCCGAAGAGCGCCGCTGAGCGGATGGGCGAGCAGGCCTTCGACCTGGTCCTCACCGACATGGCGATGCCGGACCCCGGCGACGGGCTCAAGGTGTTGCAGACGGCGCGCTCCACCCTGCCGGACACCCCCGTCATCGTCGTCACGGCGTTCGGCAACATCGAGGGCGCGCTGGACAGCATCCAGCAGGGCGCCTTCGACTACCTGTCCAAGCCGTTCGACGTGGACGCCATCATGCGGGTGGCGAAGCGGGCGCTGGAGCAGAAGCGGCTGGTGGAGGAGAACCGCACGCTGCGCAAGCAGGTGGAGCGCACGTCGCTCGTGGGCCGCAGCCAGGCGCTGCTGGAGGTCTACAAGCAGGTGGCGCGCGCGGCCACCAGCAACGTGCCGGTGCTGATTACCGGCGAGACGGGCACGGGCAAGGAGATGGTGGCGCGCGCGCTGCACAAGCGCTCGGCGCGCTCCAGCGGGCCGTTCATCCCCATTGACTGCGGCGCCATCACCGAGTCGCTGATGGAGAGCGAGCTGTTCGGTCACGCGAAGGGCAGCTTCTCCGGGGCGTCGGGTGCGCGGCGCGGCCTCTTCGAGGAGGCCAACGGCGGCACGCTCTTCCTGGACGAGATTGGCGACGTGGGCCCGAAGGTGCAGTCGCAGCTCTTGCGCGTCCTCCAGGAGGGGGAGATCCGCCGCGTGGGCGAGAGCGTCCCGGTGAAGGTGGACGTGCGGGTGCTGGCGGCGACGAACAAGGACCTGAAGGTCCGGGTGGCGGAGGGAGCGTTCCGCGAGGACCTGCTGTACCGGCTGGACGTGGTGCACCTGCACCTGCCGCCCCTGAGGGAGCGGCGCGAGGACATCCCGGCGCTGGTGGAGCACTTCGCCGCGCTGCACGCCCGGGGCGGGGTGCGGCCGGTGGTGACGGCGGACGCGATGGCGCGGCTGACGGTGTACGACTGGCCGGGCAACGTGCGGCAATTGGAGAACGTGATGGCGCGGGCGCTCGCGCTGAACGTCACCGGCGTGCTGGGGCCGCCGGACTTCCCGGAGCCCATTGGCGACGCGCCCAAGCGCCTCACCGGGCTCGCGGGCGACCTGCCGAGCCTCGCGGAGCTGTCGCGCCGGTACGCGGCGCACGTGCTCCAGCACGTGGGCGGCAACAAGAGCGAGGCGGCGCGGCTGCTGGGCGTGGACCGCAAGACGCTCTACAAGCTGCTGGAAGCGCCCGAAGCGCCCGAGGTCATCCCGCCCGCGGAAGGCCGGAGCTGATCGCCCGCCGCGAGGACGGGACGCGGCCCGTTCCGTCAATCACGGCAATCACCGCTGCGGGCGGCGGATCTGCCCACCCCGGCGGCGGCGCGCGCAGGACTTCACACCTGGGCCGACGTTGAGGATGTCAGCGGGGACCCGTACCGTAGCAACCTGTATGCGCCGCCGCTGGTTCCCCCTCGGACTCCCCCTGATTCTCTTCGCGTGCGCTCCGGTGGAGCCACCCCTTCCCCTTGAATCAGGGGACGCGGGCAGCGCCCTGCCCGTGACGGAGGTGGCGTCCCTGGCCTCCGCTCCCGCCGCCGAACCGGATCCGGCCGCGGAAGCGCTGCGCTCCGCGTGGCAGGCCACCGCGCCGGATCCGTCCGTGGACGGCGGCGTGCCTCACGCCACCGCTTCGGCCCTCATCGAAAGCACGGACGTGGCGGGGGACGCGGGCCCGGAGGATGCGCTCTCGCTGATGATGGAGCCGTCGCTCGCGCAGGCCTCGGCCTCGTTCCGGGGCTCGCATTCCCAGGCCCTGCCGGGCGAAGAGGAGCCCCAGGTCATCACCGAGTCCGAGGTCCCCGTGCTCGAACTGGGACCGGATGGCGAACCCCTGCTCGATGCCGACGACTTCGCCCAGGAACCCGTGGCACCCGTCGCCGTCGAGCCCCTCGCGGAGGTGGGCCCTGGCCTGAACGGAATGCCGTCCGACGTGGATGGGGGTGACGCTGCCTCCGAGGAACCGCTCGCGACCGCCGATGCCGGGATGGAGCCCTACGCCATCCCCTACGCTCCGGACGCGGGCTCGCTGCGGGTGCGCCGCTCCATCGCGGTGCGCTCGGAGCCCCGGCAGGACGCGCCCACGCTGGGCACGGTCGCCCAGGACATGCGCGTGACGTGGAAGGGCGCGATGCGCGGGCCGGACTGCGAGACGTGGGTGCAGTTGGAGCCGCGCGGCTGGGTGTGTGAGCGCTACCTGGAGCAGAACTTCCGCGAGCCCCGCGTGCGCACGCTGCCCCGCGTGGAGGAGGGCGCGCTCACGCCCGGCATCTATGCGCGCGTGGTGGGCCGCCGCGTGCGCGCCTACCCCAGCCTCGCGCTCGCCAAACGGCGGCGGCAGGGCGTGCTGCTCAAGGGCTCCGTGACGGTGAAGCTCCAGGGTCAGGTGAAGGTGGGCCGGCGCACCTTCTGGCGCACCTCCGACGGCCAGTACTTCGAGGCGCGCGTGCTGCGCGAGCACCGCCCGTCCGACTTCAGCGGCCTGGACGCGGAGGCGCTCGCGTCGCTGCCCATGCCCTTCGCCTGGGCCCAGTCCCGCGTCACCCCCCGAGCGGACGTGGTGGTGCGCGTGGCGCCGGACGCCCGCGCCGAACGCGAGACGGTGCTCCCGCCGCGCACGCTCGTCTCCGTGCGCGAGCTGTCCCCGGATGGCCAGTGGGTGCGCATCGCGGAGGACCACTGGGTGGCGCGCGACGACCTGCACGTCGCGTGGTCGCTGGCGTCGCCGTCCATCGTGGAGCCCGGCGCGCGCTGGCTGGACGTGGACCTGGAGGCCCAGGTGCTCATCGCCTACGAGGGCGACCGCCCCGTCTACGCCACGCTCATCTCCTCCGGCAGCCCGGGCACCGACACGCCCGAGGGGCTGTTCCGCATCTGGGTGAAGTTCGCCGAGGCCGACATGACGGGCCAGGAGGGCAAGGCCAGCTACCGCGTGGCCACCGTGCCGTGGACCATGTTCTTCGAGGGCGACTTCGCCCTGCACACCGCCTACTGGCACGACCGCTTCGGTGAGCCCGTCAGCCACGGCTGCATCAACCTGGCCCCGAAGGACGCGCGCGTCCTCTATGGGTGGACCACGCCCGAGGTGCCCACCGGCTGGTCCATGGCCCACGCGCTGCCGGAGGACCCGGGCACCTGGGTGCGCATCCGCGGACAGGCCCGCGTGCAGCCGAAGAAGCGCCGGGGTGCGGCTGCCGTGGTCGCCACCGTCAGCGACCTGTGAGGCGTCAATGCATCCGGCGCCTCAGCCGCCCAGCACGGACACGGTGACGCGGCGGCGGTGCGGCGACGTGCGGTGCTCCCAGACGTAGACACCCTGCCACGTGCCCAGGTCCGCCTGGCCGTCCTTCACCGGCACGCTCAGCGACACCTGCGTCAGCACCGTGCGCACGTGCGCGGGCATGTCGTCCGGTCCCTCCGCGTCGTGCTGGAACAGCGGATCCCCGTCCTTCACCAGCCGGGAGAAGAACGCCTCCAGGTCGCGCTGCACGACGGGGTCCGCGTTCTCGCTGATGAGCAGCGATGCGCTCGTGTGGTGCAGGAACAGCGTGCAGAGCCCGTCGCGGATGCCCGTGCCCTTCACCGCCCGCTGCACCTCGTCCGTGATGTCCACGAGGCCCCGGCCCCGCGTGGGGACCGTGAGTTCCTTCGCCTGGTACACGCTCAAGCCTCCGTCCCGCGGCCGGTCAGCGTTCGTCCAGTCGCTTCTCGAGGAACGCGGCCATCCGCTCGATCTCCTCCGTGACGATGGCGTGCCCGCCGTCGAAGGGCAGCAGCTCCACCGGCAGTCCCGCGCCCGTCAGCACGTCGCGCAGGCGCTCGGCGCCATGGAAGGGGAGCATCGTGTCGTCCCGGCCGTGCCCCATGAACACCGGGAGCGACGAGCGCGCACGGGCCTTCGTCTTCCACTCCTCCACCGCGATGAGCGTGCCAGACAGCAGGCACAGCCCGGCGGGCGCTTCCTCCAGCCGCAGCGCCACGTCCGTGGACAGCATGGCGCCCTGGCTGAAGCCTCCCAGCACGATGCGGCCGTAGGGGTGCTGGAGCGCCGCCACCGTGCTCATCAGCGCGCGGCGCGCGGCGGGCATCCCCGGGGGCACGTCGCGGGCGAACTGATCCCAGTCCCGCTGCTCACCCGCCAGCACGGAGTCCGGCAGCAGGAACCAGGCGTGTGCCTGGGGCATGCCCAGGTGCGCCAGGGTCAGGGGGGCCTGCGTGAAGACGAAGCGCACGCCTTCGGCGAGCCGGGGGGCGGCGGCCCAGAGCTCCGGCGCCAGCCCCATCAGGTCCGTGCCCGACGCGCCGTAGCCGTGGCTGAGCACGACCACCAGCTCCGGCTTCGCGCCCTCCGGGAGCGCGTCGACGACGTGGCAGTCCAGTTCGCCCAGCTTCGTGCGCACGTGGCGCGGATGGAGGCTCACGGCTGCGCGTCGCTGATGGTGATGTGCTGGATGACCACGTCCGTGTCGGGCCGGTCCTGCCGGTTGCGCGGCACGTTGCCAATCTTCTCCACCACTTCGTCGTAGCCCTTCACGACCTCACCGAAGATGGTGTGCTTGCCGTTGAGGTTGGTGGGCGTGGAGGTGGTGATGAAGAACTGGCTGCCGTTGGTGTCCGGGCCCGCGTTGGCCATGGCCAGGATGCCCGGCTTGTCGAAGCCGCGCATGCTCTTGAACTCGTCCCCGAAGCGGTAGCCCGGGTCGCCCCGGCCGGTGCCCGTGGGGTCGCCGCCCTGGATCATGAAGCCCGGGATGACGCGGTGGAAGATGACGCCGTCGTACAGCGGCTTGCCCTCCACGCGCTCGCCCGTCTTCGGGCTGATCCACGGCTGCTCGCCGGTCGCGAGCCCCACGAAGTTGGCCACCGTCTTGGGCGCGTCCTTGGAGAAGAGCTTCAGGACGATGGTGCCCTGGTTCGTCTCCATCGTGGCCCAGAGGTCCTGGCCCTCCAGGGCCTTCTTCTGGAAGCCCTTCGCGGCGGCTGCGTCCGTCTGCAGGCTCACCGTACGGGCGGGCGCGGGGGTGCCCG
>NZ_RAWG01000392.1 GCF_003611735.1 Corallococcus sicarius
GGGCAGGCGCTGATGGCGGCAGGGGAGGCGTGGGCGCGGGAGCAGGGCTACGACCGGCTCACGCTCACCGTCTTCGCGGGCAATGCCCGCGCTCGCGCCTTCTACGAGCGGCTCGGCTTCGGCGAGGAGACGCTGCGGCTCGTGAAGCCGCTGCCGCTGCGCCCTGGCGCCTGAGGCCCGGCGCTAGCGCGTGGTGTTGCGCAGGTACTGTGCGTAGAAGCGGATGGCGGCTGCGTGCCCCGCGACGGAGAGCCGCTCGTCGCGGCCGTGCATGCGCGTGAGGTCCTCGCGGGTCATGTGCACCGGCATGAAGCGGTACACGCTGTCGCTCAAGGGGTAGAAGTGGCGGGCGTCGGTGGCCGCCACGGTGAGGAAGGGCGCCACCACCACGTCCGGGAACACCTGGCGGATGCTGCGCTGCAGCTGCCGCCAGCCCTCCGTGTCCAGGCGCGACACCGGTGAGGCCTCGTCGCCCTCGGCGAGCAGCTCCACGCGCGCGTCGTCCACCACCTCGCGCACGTGGGCGCGCACGTCGTCCAGGCTGTCGCCCGGCAGGGGGCGGACGTTGAGCACCGCGCGCGCCTGCGAGGGCAGCACGTTGGGCTTGGGGCTGCCTTCCAGCATGGTGGCCGCGGCCGTGGTGCGGATGCTGGCGTTGGTCGAGGGCGCCGCGGCCAGCTGCCGCTCGATGAGGGGCGCGAAGAGCCAGGTGTTGGCGAAGAGCAGGCGCAGGCCGAAGCCCATCTCCGGCCCCACGTGCTCGAACAGCGCCAGCGTCCCGCCGCGCAGTCCGGGCTCGAGGGGGTGCTCCTCCAGCCGCACGAGGGCGCGGGCGAGGATGCCCGCGGCCGTCTGCGGCGGCGGCATGGACGCGTGCCCGCCCGTGCTCCGCACCACCAGCTCCACGCGCGCCGAGCCCTTCTCCGCCACCCCCACCAGCGCCACCGGGGCGGCCACGCCGGGCACGAGCCCCACGCCGATGGGGCCTCCCTCGTCCAGCACCGACTCCAGGCGCACGCCCCGCTCACGCAGCAGCGCGGCCACGCGGGCGGCGCCGTCGCGCCCACCCACCTCCTCGTCCGCGCCGAAGGCGAGCAGCACCGTGCGGCGCGGGCGGTGGCCCTGGGCGAGCAGCCCCTCCACGGCCTCGAGGATGGCGAGCACGCTGCCCTTGTCGTCCAGCGCCCCGCGCCCGTGGATGTAGCCGTCCGCCACCACGCCGCCGAAGGGCGGGTGGCTCCAGGTGGCCTCCGCCTCCACGGGCACCACGTCCAGGTGGCCCAGCAGCAGCACGGGGCTCAGGTCCGGATCCGCGCCCTTCCAGGTGTAGAGGTGCGCGTGCGCTCCCACGGCCTCGTGCCCGAGCTGCGCGTGCACGAGCGGAAACCGTGCGACGAGCTGCGCATGCAGCGCCCGGAAGGCGGCGTCCTCCGTGCCCATGCCGTCGGAGGCGGCGATGGTGCGGTGGCGCAGCGCCTCCGCGAGGCGACCCGCCGCCGCGGTGGCGTCCACCGAGAAGGGCTCGGCCGGCTCGGCGGGCACCTGCCGCGAGCTGAAGCGCAGCGTGCGCACGACGAGGACGCCCACGAGGAGCAGCAGGAGGACCAGCAGGGCGAGGAGGACACGCTTCATCGGCTCGGGGCTCCCAGGGAGGGCGCCGCCGAGCGTAGCAGCAGGCGAGGTGGGGACGGGGCATGGCAGGGGCCACTTCCGCACGTCCGCTCGTCTCGGGCGCACCGCCGCTCTACACTGCTGCCCTCCTGGAGGCTTGATGCACCCGAAGAGACTTCACCGGTGGCCCACGTCTGCGGTGCTCTCGCTGGCCGTGGGGCTCGCGCTCACCTTCGCAGCGGGCTGCTCGGACGATGACGAGACGGGCGTGGACGTGCCCAACCCGCTGACGAACCCCAAGGACGGTCCTCCCGCCGGCAATCCCAACGCGGAGGCCACGTGCAGCGTGCCCGCCGAGGCCGGCCTCGCGGACGTGTCCCGGCCCACCACCGTCGTCGGCACCGGGACGCCGGCCAGCTGCACCGGCGCGGCCTTCATCGACGCCGTGGCCAAGGGCGGGGTCATCACCTTCGACTGCGGCCCGGAACCGGTGACCCTCACGCTCGACAGGACGGCGAAGGTCTTCAACGACAAGGGGCCGGACATCGTCATCGACGGCAAGGGGTTGGTGACGCTCAGCGGCGGGGGCAAGCACCGCATCCTGTACATGAACACCTGCGATCAGAAGCAGGTGTGGACGACGTCCCACTGCCAGAACCAGGACCACCCGCGGCTGACGCTCCAGAACCTCACGTTCGTGGACGCCAGCTCCAAGAGCGAGACGGAGTTCGACGGAGGCGGGGCGGTCTGGGTGCGCGGTGGGCGGGTGAAGGTCATCAACTCGCGCTTCTTCAACAACGCGTGCGCGGACGTCGGGCCCGACGTCGGGGGTGGCGCCCTCCGGGTGTTCAGCCAGTACGACGGGAAGCCCGTCTACGTGATCAACACGACCTTCGGCGGCAAGCAGGGCTACGGTGGGGTCTGCTCCAACGGCGGCGGCATCAGCAGCATCGGCGTGTCGTGGACCGTCATCAACAGCCTCTTCTCCCACAACCGGGCCATCGGCAACGGCGCGAATCCCGCCGGTCCGGGCACCCCGGGCGGGGGCAGCGGCGGGGCCATCTACAACGACGGCAACACGATGACGCTGTCGCTCTGCGGCACGCGAATCGAACACAACGAGGTCAACGCCCACGGCAGCGCCATCTTCTTCGTCAGCAATGACCACTCGGGCGACATCCGCATCGACCGCTCGGTCATCCAGAACAACGTGGGCGGCTCCTGGTACGCGACGTATCCGCAGATCTCCAACCACGCGGATACGCCCATCCAGGTCACGAACTCCACGATCCAGTAGGCAATGGCCGCAGGTGGAGGCCCCTGAGCGCCCCCCACCTCCGTGCAGGGGCAAGGGTCTGCTCAAAACATGCTAAAATGGTTTAAGCAGCATCCGCTCAATCCGCACCCTGGAGGCCATGATGAAGCACGCGAGCCCGTGGATGGTGGTCTGTGTCGCCGGCCTGGTGCTGGGGTGCGGGGGGCCGCCCGAAGACCCGCCGTCGGAGGTTCCCGAGGGACAGCAGGACGCGCTCATCTCGCAGACCCTCATCCGTGCGCTGCCGGATGGGACGCTGTCCCAGGAGACGACGTTCATCACCCGGGCGGAGCAGCGGGCGCAGATTGAAGCGCGCGAGGCGCTGTTCCGGAACCGGGGGGAAGGCGTCACCCAGCAGGACCTGGACGACCTGGCCATTGACGGAGGGTGTGCTGGCTCCAGCCTCTGGCTCTTCGACCAGCCGGCACGCCGGGGCCGCCAGCTCTGTCTCTACAAGCAGGCAGGGGCGCCTGTGGCCTGGCTGGACCTGGGAACGGTCACCCGCTACTGGGACGGTGTCCGGTTCGTGCGCTGGTCGGGCGCTGTCCGCAGTCTCTGGTCGGGCGTCCACCCCGGCAGCCTGATGTATTGCACCGCCACCCTCTGCTACGCCTCCCCCTACCAGAACTTCAATGCCAATCAGCCGATGGACACCCTCACCGCTTCGGCGTCGCAGCTGAACTGGGCCTACCTGTACGACCCGTGACCGCTCGCGGGATGGCAAGCCAACGCCTGCCATCCCGCTCCTGCGCTTGCGGATGAAGTGGCGGGAGCCCTACTTCAGCGCGCCCGCCGGAATCTCGACCACGTACGTGTCGACGTCCGTGGCGCTGCCGCTGCCCCAGTTGGAGCCGAAGGCCACGCGCGTGAAGTCCAGGTTGACGCTGGCGTGCGGCTCCGTCCAATAGCCATTGGACGCGGTGCGGTGGTGGGCCAGCGTGTAGACGGTGGGGTTGGCCTTCAGCTGCACGGCCATCAGCGTGCGGTGCAGCCACTGCTGGGCACCGCCGTAGTCGGCGTAGGTGCTGATCAGCACCCAGCCCGGCCGGCCGAACGCCTTGCCCGACACGTGCAGCGCCGTCGCGGTGCCGGCCACGTACGTCGGGAACAGCACCGTGCGCACGCCCGTGCGCAGGTTCACCATGAACACGTCACCCGCGTTGGACTGGTAGTCGACGGCGACGTAGATGTCGTCGCCGTTGGCATCCAGGGCGATGTCCGAGTGCTCCGACTTCGCGTGCAGCTGGACCTTCTTGCTGAAGTCCCGCGAGAACGCCACCGTGCCCAGGGCGTAGTCGGTGGACACCACGCAGGAGTTGCCGCTGGGGGACATGCTCACGTGGTCGGGCCGCTCGCCGTTCGTGTTGTACGTGCCCAGGATGGTGTCCGTGTCACGGTCCCAGGTGAACACGCCCAGGCTGCCCCAGTTCGGGTCGTCGACCATGAAGCACCAGTAGCGCCGGTCCGCCGAGGGAGACCCTTCTGACCGCGTCCAGGCCGCCATCGCGGTCGGCCACCGGGCCTTCAGCCGCGCGGCGAAGTCACCCACGACGCGCGTGGCGCCCGTCGCGACGTTCAGCTCGTAGAGCCGCATCCCGACGCCATTGGTGGGCAGGTAGTAGAGCAGGTCCGGGTTCGTCGGGTGCCACTGCGGCTCCGCGTCCGCGGCCGGGCCCGACAGCCGCTTCACGCGGGCGCGGGTGTTGGCGTCATAGACGTGCCAGAACCCATCCAGGTCGTAGATCAGCTGCTTCGTGGTGTTCGCGTTGAAGGCCTGACGGCGGGAATAGTCGTTGCGGGCAAAGGTCGCGGTGCCGTCGGCCACGTGGTTCGTGGCGCGCACGAGACACGTCTTGTACGCGGGCTCGGAGACCGCCACGCCCTTGGCGGGCTTCGCCAGCGCGGGGACGGGGATCGCCTTGCGGACGCTGGAGAGCGCGAAGTCCGGGGGATAGAACGTGGCACAGGCAGGGCTCAGGCCCGCGCTCACCGGGCCCACGGACGTGCTGCGCTCACACGTCTTGAACCGGCCCGGCGCGGGGTCCGGATTGAAGAAGCAATACCCGCTGCCCGCCGGCATCTCCCGGGTGGTCCACGTGTCGCCCACGCCGAACCGGACCGTCGAGGGCTTGTCCAGCGTGAAGCTCCCATACTGGTTCGCCACGGTCTCCCAGCCGGCGGGGGCGAGCGCGGACTCGGCCGCCTCGGGCCCGGGCGCGCTGCCCTCCGTCTCAGCGCCACAGCCCACCAGGGCGAGTGACACCACCGCCGCACTCCACACCACCATGTCGTGCTTCAAACCACGTTTCATGTTGAATACTCCTTGCTGTGGGCCGACATCAAGACCCATTCAAGGTATCCAGACATTATTTGGTTTTCAAGTTTAGATATGACATTGAAGCTGAAATGTTCCAATCCTCATTTCGTGAGAGGAGTGTGGTGTTGGCCCTGCACCGTGGGGGTCTGGCCCCGCACGGTGTGGAGCTGTCCCTGCACTCTGGGGTTGCTACACCACAGCGGCCCGTCTCAATCCTGCTTCAGCGTGCTGAACACGGCGGGCAATTCCTTGTCACCCAGCCCCGCGCTGAGGGCTCGCTTGTAGTTCTCAAGCAGCTCCTTGGGGAAGCGGGAGCTGATGCGGGCGTCGCTGCTCAGCCGGACGATGTGTTCGAGCGCCGCGACATGGGTGTTGAGGCTGCACTGGTCGCCTGAGAAGTCGTTGTTCTCGATCATCCCCTGCGCGGCGTCGGCGGTGACGGAGATCAGGCCGAGGAAGGAGTTCTTCTGGGCGAAGAAGCTCTTCGGGTCCAGCCCTTCGGCCTTGCACATCGCCGCGGCGTGGAGGACCGCCAGGGTGCCTCCGTAGAAGGCTTCGAGGATCGCGCAGTCGAGCGTCGCGGCGGATCCGATCTTCTCGTCGACGTAGACGGAGTTCTTCGCGATCGCCTGGAGGGTTTCGACGTGCCGGTCGAACACTGCTCGCGACCCGGCGTAGAAGACCGTGGCGTAGTCGGTGGCCACGAAGCCGGGAAAGGCGAGGATGGCCGCATCCAGGTAGTCCACGCGGTGGGCCCGCGCCCACTCCAGGCCTCCTCGCGCGTCCGCGGGTGAGCCGCTGGTGAGCTGGACGACCGTCTTGCCGGCCAGTGCCGCCGCGACGGTCTCCGAAGAGAAGAGCTCCGAGCAGGCTGTGTAGTTGGACAGCGAGACGACCACGAGCTCGCGTCCGGAGAGGGCCTCGGGCAGGTGCTCGAACGCGACGGTGCCACCGCCCACGGCCCTGGCCTTGCTGGGAGTCCTGTTCCAGACCGCGACCTCATGCCCCGCCGCGGCAAAGGCTTTCGCCAGGGCGCTTCCCATGAGCCCACTGCCAATGACCGCGATCTTCGTTGAACGGTTGGAAGGCATCTTCAATCTCCTGGAGTGTCGAGCCAGCGTTGGTTTTGGAACCGCTGCCCGGGGAGGAGAGCACAGGCGAAGTAGGGGAGCCCCAGGAAGTTCCCGATCTCCTGTTACCCCAGGGGATGAAGCCGCGATTCAGCTCCGCGGCGGCTCGTCCGCGGGGACCTCACCGAAGCGGCCTGCCTCGAAGTCGTGGATGGCCTGGAGGATCTCGCGCTCGGTGTTCATGACGAAGGGCCCCACATGGACGATGGGCTCACGGAGGGGCTCGCCCGCGAGGACGATGAGGTGCGCGTCCTCCTCGGCGCGCAGTGCCAGATGCTCGCCCTCGTTGGCGAAGACGGCGAGGGAGCCCGGGGTGAGCGAGTCACCGTCGATGGAGACCCGGCCCCCGGCGACGAGCACGAAGGCATTGTGATGGGACGGCACGGGCACCTCGAGCGCCGTGCCCGCCGTGAGCTTCACGTCGAGCAGGGTGATGGGCGTGAAGGTCCGCGCGGGCCCTCGGGCGTCTGCGTACGCTCCGGCGATGACCCGGACCGTGCTGGTGTTGCCTTCACCTCCGACCGGGACGATGGGTGTCTGGTCCACGGTGATGGGCTGGTAGCCCGGCGGGTCCATCTTCTTCGCGCGAGGAAGGTTGACCCAGAGCTGCAGCATGTGGAACGCGCCTCCGCGACGGGCGAAGTCCTGCGCGTGGTACTCCTCGTGGAGGATGCCGGACGCGGCCGTCATCCACTGCACGTCGCCCGGCCCGATGACGCCCGCATGGCCCGCGGTGTCGCGGTGCGCGACGGAGCCCTCGAACGCCAGGGTGACCGTCTCGAAGCCGCGGTGGGGATGCCAGCCGACGCCGCGCTGACCCGTGGCCAGCGCCGGGTACTCGTAGCGGGGATGGTAGTCGAGCAGCAGGAAGGGGCTGACGCGCTCCTGCGTGAGGCCCCTGCTCGGGACGAGCGTATGCACCTGGAAGCCGTCACCGACCCAGTGGAGCGGACCTCCGCCATGGACGCTCTCGAGGGGACGGGCGCGGGAAAGGGGAAGAGGGG
>NZ_RAWG01000393.1 GCF_003611735.1 Corallococcus sicarius
GGCCAGCCGGTGCGCCGCCCCGGAACCGGAGTTCCTGCCGGGCAGGGGAGCGGACTCCGGGGCGGCGCACCGGCTGGCCCGAGGTGTCCGGGCACTTGTCCAGGCCGAATCCACGGGAGTGTGGACCGGGTGGGACACAGCGGCCTGCCAGGCCCTTCATTGCGGCTTCGCGGAACACTGTCACCCGGCCCCTCCCGCGTGCTAAGCGGCGGGCACCATGCCGAACGTCGTCGTCATCGGAGCGCAGTGGGGAGATGAGGGTAAGGGCAAGGTCGTTGACCTTCTCACCGAGCATGCCCAGGTCGTCGTCCGTTTCCAGGGCGGCAACAACGCAGGGCATACGCTGGTGGTGGGAGGGCAGAAGACCGTCCTGCACCTGATTCCCTCGGGCATCCTTCACCCGGGCAAGACGTGTGTCATTGGCAACGGGGTGGTGGTGGATCCCGCCGTCCTCGTCGGAGAGATTGACGCGCTCAAGCCGCGCGGCTTCCTCAAGGATGATGCGCAGCTGCTCATCTCCGACAACGCCCACGTCATCTTCCCGTGGCACAAGCTGTTGGACAGCTTCCGTGAGAAGGCCCGCGGGGGCAGCGCCATCGGCACCACGGGGCGGGGCATCGGTCCGGCCTACGAGGACAAGGTGGCCCGCCGGGGCATCCGCGTGCGCGACCTGCTCCATCCGGAGCGCCTGCGCCGCCGCATCGACGAGCGCCTGCCGTCCGCGCTGGATGAGCTCAAGGATCTCTGCGCCCAGGCAGGCGTGGACGTGCCGAAGATGGAGACGCCGCAGATCCACGCGGAGTTCTCCGCGCTGGGGGATCGGCTGCGCCCCTACGTGCACGACGTGTCGCTCTTCCTCTCCGAGCAGGTCCGCCGCGGCGCCCGCATCCTCTTCGAGGGCGCGCAGGGCACGCTGCTGGACGTGGACCACGGCACCTATCCGTTCGTCACCAGCTCCAACTGCGTGGCGGGCAACGCCGCGGTGGGCTCGGGCCTGGGGCCCACGGCCATCGACAAGGTGATGGGCATCAGCAAGGCCTACACCACGCGCGTGGGCGGTGGCCCGTTCCCCACGGAGCTGAGCGATGAGCTGGGGGACCGGCTGCGCAAGGTGGGCGACGAGTTCGGCGCGACGACGGGTCGTCCCCGCCGCTGCGGCTGGCTGGACGGCGTGGTGCTGCGCTACGCGGTGCGCGTCAACGGCCTGTGGGGCATCGCGCTCACCAAGCTGGACGTGCTCAGCGGCATCAAGTCGCTCAACATCTGCAATGCGTACGAGCTGGACGGCGCGCGCGTGACGGAGCTGCCGGGCGACTACGAGGACCTGGCGCGCGTGAAGCCCATCTACGAGACGCTGCCCGGCTGGGACGAGAAGCTCGCCGGCGTGCGCACGTTCGATGAGCTGCCGGAAGCCGCCAAGCGCTACGTGCGCCGCGTCGAAGAGGTCAGCGGCGTGCCCGTGGTGTGCGTCTCCGTGGGCGCGGACCGCGGCGAGACGGTGCTGCTGCAGAACCCCTTCCGCAGCTAGGGATGGGGAGCGGGCCCCGGGAACGGGGCTCGCGGGCAGGAGAGTTCTTGCCCGCCGGGGGCGAGGACGGGAGAGGGACATGATTCGCACGCGCAGGTTCCAGCTCGGTGTCTCGGCGGTGGTGCTGCTTTGCTCGGCGGCGCCGTCGGCCTGGGGGCAGGGAACGACCCCGGCGAAGGGAAGTGCCACCCGCCCCGCCACGGGAGCCCCCGCGGCGGCAACGACCGGCGAGTCGAAGACGCCCACGACGGCTTCGGCCGCTCCGGCGCAGGCCCCGGTGCCCGATTCGAAGTCTCCCTCGGCCGCTTCAGCTCAGGCCCCTGCGCCCGATGCGAAGTCCTCTGCATCACAGGCCCCGGCCCCCGTGACGAAGGAGCCCGCGGCCCCCCGGAGTGGAGACCTCGCGGAGCCGCAGCGCCCGTCGCAGGCCGTGCTGGCGGCTTCACGGATCCGGGATGGCGACGCGCTGATGCGCGAGCGTCGCTACCGTGAGGCGGCCTTCGCCTTCCTCGACGCGAAGCACGCGGCGCCGGATCACGTGGAGGCGCGCTTCAAGCTGGGCAACGCGCTGGCGGTGCTCGGCTACTACGGCCGTGCCATCGAGGAATGGGAGCGCGCCTCGCGTCTGACCCAGGACGCCGCCATCCGCCAGAGCGCGCAGGACAACGTGGCCCGGGCGCGCGCGAAGCAGGCGGAAGCCGGCACCTCGCCGCAGGCCCTGGGGCAGACGCCCGGTTCAGGCCCCGTGGCGGACACGACGCGGGCCCAGGCCCGCCGCGCCTACGAGCAGGGCGTGCAGCACATCAGCCAGCGCGCCTACGCGGCCGCGCTCCAGACGCTGACGCAGGCCCTGCAGCAGGAGCCCCTGCTCACCGTGGCGTATATCGCCCGGGGCAGCGCCAACATCGGGCTGAGGCGCTACGCGGAGGCCGCGGCGGACTACCAGTTCGCGCTGAAGCTGGAGCCGGAGTCGGCCTCCCCCCTGTACGGCCTCGCGGAGGCGTACCGGGCCCTGGGGCGCAACCTGGAGGCCAAGGTCCTCTACGAGCGTTATTCCCGCTCCACCGCCCCTGACGTCCGTCCGGAGCTCCAGGAGGAGTCCCGCCAGAAGGCCGAGCGCCTGCGCTGACTGCCCGCCTGGTGAGCGGACGGGCACCGGAACGGGGCTGTTCGCGTCACTATTTTGAGGGCATGGACGGACGCGAACGGACGGTGGAGGGGGAGCAGTCGCAGCAGGTCTTTCGCCCCCGGAAGGTGCTCGCCGCGACAATGGCGGCGGCGGGACTGCTGTGGATCGGGGTGCTCGTCTACCTGTTCAACTTCGAGGGGGTCCCGCTGAAGACCTTCTTGTCCGCGGGCTTCTTCGTCCTCTTCTTCGCGGTGTCCGTGACCTACTACGGCCGCACCCGCATCGAGGTGGACTCCCGCGGCATCACCTGCCGGGGCATGGTGCGCACCCGGCGCTTCTCCTTCGCGGACATCCGCAAGCTGGACATCCTGCCCGGGCCGGTGACGGTGTACGCCATCCGGGGGAGCAAGGGCTTCGTGCACTTCACCAGCTTCTTCCGCCACCACCGGGATCTGGCCCGCCTCCTGGTGGAGCGCGCGGGCCTCTCCCCGCTGCCCGCCTGACGCAAGACGCGCTGCCTCACCCGGCCGCTGCCAGCAGGGCCGTGAGGAGCAGCCCCAGCACGACCAGCGCCGCGCCCGCGGCGATGAGCCACCCCTCCGACGAACGCCGCGGTCTCCGTTCCGGAGGCAACAGCGCTCCTGCTTCTGTCCGCTCTCCCACGTCGAAGCGCAGCGGCGCGGGAGCCCGACAAACGGCGCCCGCCGCGTCATCGAACGCCGCCTGGAAGCGCAGCAGCGAACGCCCCAGCTCCACGACATCGCCATCCACCAGCGGCCCGGGCGCCTCCAGGCGCAGGCCGTTGAGGAACACCCCGTTGGGCGTGCCCAGGTCTTCCAGCATGAAGCCCGGGCCCTCGCGGCGGATCCGCGCGTGCAGGCGCGACACGGCCCGGTCCCGAAGCCGCAGGGCCACGCCCTCGCCCCGGCCGATGTCCGTGTTCGCCTCCGCGAGCGGATGACAGCGGCCCACGTCCAGGCCGGTGAGACAGGTGAGGGTCGCGGCGCGGGAGGGACGGGCCTCTGAATCCGACAGCAATCCCTTGAGCACCGCGACGGTGCCCACGCCGCGCTCGGGTGCGCTCGGCTCGGCGAGCACGCGAAGGCACATGCCCTCCGGAAGGCCCAACACCTCCCCGGGAAGGACCAGGCGCGACACGCCCGGCATCACGCGCACGGAGTTCACGGTGAAGCTGCGCACCGCTTCCACCATGAGCCGCTGGGACTCGATGCGGAGGGTCAACAGCCCGGGCGGCAGCCCCTCCAGGTGGACATGGTCCTCGGGGCTGCCTCCCAGCAGGTGCTGGCCCTCGGTCAACTCGAAGGGGGTGGGGGTGCCCAGGTGCTCGAATTCGAAGCGCATGAGAACGCCCGGCAGCAAGCGTCAAGCCTGCCACCGGGCGCTGGATTTTCGCGAGGTTGCCTGGAGGTCCCCATCCGCCCCGGGCCTCCCATGTCCGGAGGCCGGGACGGCGGGAAGTCGCTGACTAGAACGTCGCGCCGAGGTTGAGCGTGCCCACGTAGCGGCCGCCCTTGCTGAACGTCTCGTCACCGCCCAGGTCCACATCGGACGGCGGCAGCGACGCGGCGAACCCCTGATCGAACAGGAAGTTGTAGGCCACCCGCGCGTCGGCCGTGAAGCCACCGACGTTCAGGCGCAGGCCCGCGCCCACCGGCACGTTGCCCACCGTGTCGTCGGTGAAGCCCGGCGCGATGGCGCGCACGTTGTAGCGGCTGATGCCCACGCCGCCCAGGACGTACGGCTGGAGCCGCGTGGCCGTGAGGCCCACCGTCACCGCGGCCTGCGCTCCGTGGCGCACGATGTCCGGGCCGTCCGCGTTCGTCGCGAGCACCCCACCGGAATTGAATTCGCTGACCGCACCCGTGTAGCCCAGCTCCAGGCCCACCACGTTCGTCGGCTTGAGGCCCAACGTCACGCCATAGGCCACGCCTGGATCAATCTGCGACCGCAGGGCGTCCGTGTAGCCCTCCACGCCACCGCCCACCAGGAACGAAAGGCCACGCGTGTTCGTGGACCTGCGCAGCTCCGTCGAAGCCGCCTGAGCCGAACCCGCCGCCAGAACAGATACCGCCACCGCACCCGCCAACAGTCCCTTGCCCATGTGGTTACCCCTCCTGTGGTGGACCGAAACATGGGGTGCCCTCCCGGACACGCCAACAGGGCGAGGGGGGCCCGGCAGCTCGGCCGCTCCTGCTTGCGTACAGCTTGTCCGTGACCTGGGGAGTGCAGTTCCCGGTGATGGAAGACTGCTTCCCGGAAGACGGGGAAGGGTAGACTCCGCGCCTTCGATGCGCCTCCGCCCCTTCGTCCTGCTCCCGCTGTTGTCCTCCCTCCTGTGTGTCGGCGCCTGTCGCGACGAACAGGCGGGCCCCGCGCACCGCACGCCCCGGCTGCCCGCGCCCACGACGCTGCGGACGCTCGACGCGGCTCCGGCGGAGCTCACGTACCGGGGAGGGGCCACCTTCGCGGGCGGCGCCATCGTCTACCTGGGAACGCGCGTGACGCCGCAGAAGGCCACGCCGGGGCAGCCGGTGAAGCTCGCGCATTACTTCCAGGCGGTGCGCGCGCCGCCGCAGGGCTTCCACTTCTTCGTGCACGTCGTGGAGGCGGAGAGCGGCCAGATGATCGGCAACGCGGACCACGAGTTCCAGGACGGCGCCGCGCCCCTGGAGACGTGGCCCGTGGGCAAGGTGCTGGAGGACGTGCACACCGTCGTCATGCCGTCCAGTCCCAGCCGGGTGGTGCTGGGCTTCTGGCGCGGTGACGAACGGCTCCCGGTGGATGATCCGCGCGCGCAGCTGGGCGACAACCGCGCGCGCGGCCCGCTCCTGGGCGGCGAGCCTCCCTCGCTGCCGGAGTACACGGCGGCGCGGGTGAAGAAGGCGCCGGTGCTCGACGGCGTGCTCGACGACGAGGCCTGGAAGGGCGCGAATCCGGTGACGCTCGTGGGCAGCTTCGACGGCCGGCCCGCGCGGCTGCGCACGCAGGCGCGGCTCGCGTACGACGACGCGAACCTGTACGTGGCCTTCGATGTGGAGGACCCGGACCTCTGGGGCACGATGCGCAACCGCGACGACTCCATCTACGAGCAGGAGGTCGTGGAGGTGTTCCTCGACGCCAACGCGGACGGGCGCACGTACAACGAGCTGCAGGTGTCACCGCACAACGTCATCTTCGACGCGTACTTCCCCGCCAGGCGCCAGGGCATGGACCGGTCGTGGGACTCCGGCATGAAGACGGCGTTGAAGGTGCGCGGCACGCTGGACGACGCGTCGGACCGCGACGAGGGCTGGACGGTGGAGCTGGCCATCCCGTTCAAGAACCTCGCGGAGGTGCCCCACACGCCGCCCCAGCCGGGCGAGCGCTGGCGCTTCAACCTCTACCGGTTGGAGCACCACGACCGGAAGCAGGTGGAAGGTCAGGCCTTCTCACCGCTCTTCATCGGGGACTTCCACGCGCTGCCGCGCTTCGCGTGGCTCGTGTTCCAGTAGGGCGTCACGCGTGGGGCGAGATGTCCCAGGGCGCGTCCGCGACGGAGCGTTCGGCCGGGTCTCCCAGGAAGCGCACGAAGCCCCGGGATTCCAGCGTGTCGATCAGCTCTTCGGCTTCCAGCTCGGAGAAGTGGTTCGAGCGCATCATGAGCAACATGTCGCGCATGAGCGACTTGCCGCGCAGGTAGCCCACGGGCTCGCCCGGGCCGAGCTTCGACTTCAGTTCAAGGGTCAGCTGCTGCAGATCAAGATCATCGGAAATCATCGCCGCTACGGTGGGTCTTGTTCCCACTTGCGGCAACGGGCACGGGTGCCCCCTCGTCGCGTGGCAGGAAGGACACCAGGCGGACGTCCTGGCCGTCGCTCTCCAGGGTGACCGCGCCGTCCCGGTCTGTCCGCCAGCACTCGGTGCCCAGGGCCCGGTAGCGCGCTTCCACCTCGGGATGGGGAAACCCGTACCGGTTGCGCCGTCCCACGCAGAACACCGCATGACGTGGCCGCGTGCGCTCCAGCAGCGGCGCGGTGGACGACGTGCGGGAGCCATGGTGTGGCACCTTCAATACGGTGACGGGCCCCACGGCCTGGGCGAGCGCGGCCTCGCCGTCCTCCTCGATGTCGCCCGCCAGCAGGACGGTGACGTCGCCATGGCGCACGCGCACCACCACGCTGCGGTCGTTCGCGCCCTCCAACAACTCCCGGTCCACCGGAGGCCCGAGCACCTCCAGCGTCGCTTCGCCCAGGGAGAAGGGAGGCCGCCCCACCTGCACCTCCTCCACCCGCGCACTTCCAGCCGCCTCCATGACACGCCGGGAGAGCGGGCCGTCGGTGGTGCCCGCGGAGAGCCACAGCCGTTCGGTGGGAACCTGCGACAGCGTGGACACGAGCCCCAGCGCATGGTCGGGATGGGGATGGGAGAGCACCGCGAGGTCCAGGTGTGAAACGCCCTCGGCCTTGAGGAAGGGCAGGACGAAGCGCTCGCCCGTGTCCGCGCCCTCCGGCACCCCGCCGCCGTCCACCAGCGCATGGTGACCCCGGGAGCGGAGCACCACCGCGTCCCCCTGGCCCACCGAGAGGAAGGTGATGCGCAGCGCGGGCTCCGGAGCGAGCCCGGGGAGCAGCACGGCGCCCACCACGGCCAGCGGCGCGAGCCCCCCCGCAATCCGCCAGCGCCCCGAAC
>NZ_RAWG01000394.1 GCF_003611735.1 Corallococcus sicarius
GCCCCGCCCGCCGTCGGTCTCCCCTCCTCCCGCACCGGCCGCCGCGTCCGAGGGCCCGGCCCTCACGCTGGAGCAGCTCACGGAGCTGGAGGTCCGCTGCGCGAAGCTGGATCAGACGGACTACTTCGAGCTGCTCTCGCTGGAGCGCTCCGCCGTGCCCTCTGACATCAAGAAGGCCTTCTACCGGGAGAGCCGCATCTACCACCCGGACCGCTTCTTCCATCTGGAGTCCAAGGCCCTGAAGGAGCAGGTGCACGAACTCTACAAGCGCGTCACCGAGGCCTATTACGTCCTGCGCGACGACACCAAGCGCAAGAAGTACCTCGTGGACATCGCCGGCCCGGACCGCGCGCAGAAGCTGCGCTTCACCGACGCCTCCGAGGCGGAGACGAAGGCCGCAGTGAAGAAGGAGCAGGAGGAGCAGATCGGCACCCACCCCAAGGGTCGCCAGTTCTACGCGCAGGCCCAGAAGGACCTGGACGCGGGCAACCCGTCCGCCGCGGAGCGCAACCTGAAGATGGCGCTCACCTACGAGCCCTCCAACGCCCGCTACAAGGAAACCCTCGCGGAAGCCCAGAAGCAGACCGCGGAGAAGTCCAAGGGCGATTCGTCGTTCAAGATCCGCTGAGCGCTTGCGGCACCGGGAGTCCCTTCCATGGTCATCGACCTCATCCTCCTGGGCCTGGTGCTCTTCTTCGGCGCCCTCGGGGCCCTCTCCGGCGCGGCCCGGCAGGTGGCGAACACGGCCGGCCTCGCGGTGGGCTACTTCGTCTCCCGCAAGCTCGCGCCCATCATCGGCCCCAAGCTCGCCGTCGCCCTGGGCTCGCCGCTGCTCGTGGGCACCCTCGCCGGGACGGTGCTCCTCTTCGTCGTGACGTGGCTCACCGTGCGCTACGCCCTGGGCGCGCTGCTCCTGCGCTTCCTCTCCGGCAAGGACCCGGAGGATCGCGGCATGGACCGCACCCTGGGCTTCGTGCTCGGCGCCGGGAAGATGGCCGCCCTCTTCTGGGTCTGCCTGAGCGCGCTCACCTTCCTCGAGCAGCACGTCATCGTCGCCGGCAAGCGCGTGGGCGTCTCTCCCATGGGCTCCGTCGCCTTCGACCTGTCACGCCGCTACAACCTCTTTGAAATCACCCAGTTCGCGCCCCTGAAGGACCTGGTCCACGTGGCCCAGGCCGCCCAGGATCCGGCGAAGGTGCGCAAGCTCCAGGACGACCCGGCCTACAAGGCCCTGCGCAAGGATCCGCGCTTCCAGCTCGCGCTCCAGCACCAGGACCTCAAGGACGCACTGGAGCGCGGTGATACCCAGGCGCTCCTGCGCAACGACGTGGTGCTCCAGCTCATCCAGGACCCGCAGGCGGCGGCGCGGTTGGGCGCCGCCGCACGGGCCTCGGAACGGCCCGCTCCCGCGAAGGAGAAGGAACGGCCCGCTCCCGCGAAGGAGAAGGAACAGCCCGCTCCCGCCAAGGAACGGCCCGCTAAGCGTTGAGCTCCACGTCGTCCAGGCTGGACAGCCGCGCCTTCACGAAGTCCGCGTCCACCGCCACCTGCCGGTGCCGCCGCTCGGGCGCCTCGAACATCACGTCCGACATCACGTGCTCCAGGATGGAGCGCAGCCCGCGCGCCCCCAGCCCGCGCGACACGGAGTAGCGCACCACCTCGCGCAGGCCGCCCTCCGGGAACTCCAGCTCGATGTCGTCCAGCGACAGCAGCTCCTTGAACTCGCGGGTGATGGCATCGGGCGGCTCGGTGAGCACGCGCAAGAGCTCCGGCTCACCCAGCCGCTCCAGTTGCACCATCACCGGCATGCGGCCCAGGAACTCCGCCATCATCCCGAAGTCCACCAGCTGCCGGGTGGAGATGCGCTTCTCCTTCTTCTTCGCGCCCGCCGCGTCCGCGCCGAAGCCCATCATCCGGTTGCTGTCGTCGCCGAAGTCGTGCAGGTCGCTGAACGTGCCCGCGCAGATGAAGAGGATGTCGCGCGTGTCCACCTGCACGAAGTCGCTCTTGTTCCACGCCTGGGTGACGTTCATGGGCACGTGCACCTCGCGCCCCTCCAGCAGCTTCAGGAGCGACTGCTGCACGCCCTCGCCGCCGATGTCGCGGCTGCCGGCGCCGTTGCGCGCGCCCTGCGTACGACGGGCGATCTTGTCCACCTCGTCAATGAAGATGATGCCCCGCTGGGTGTCCTCCACCGAGTGGTTCGCCTTGAAGAGCAGGTCGGACACCATCACCTCCACGTCCTTCCCGTAGTAGCCGGCCTCCGTGTACTCGGTGGCGTCGACGGTGGTGAAGGGCACGTGGAGGATGTCCGCCAGGTTGCGCGCGATGTGCGTCTTGCCGCTGCCGGTGGGGCCGATGAGCAGGATGTTCGACTTCTTGATGAGTGACTGACGCCGCATCCGCCGTGCCTGGATGCGCTTGAGGTGGTTGTGCGCGGCGATGGCCACCGCCCGCTTCGCCGCGTCCTGTCCGATGACGAAGCGATCCAATCGCTCGAAGATCTCCCGCGGGGTCAGAGGTGCTTCTTCCCTGCGTGCGGACGACTCCATGTACCCTCCCCTTCTCTCCACTCGGCCTCCCTCGGATTCCACAGGAGGAAGGGTAGGAATTGGATGCTGAGCAGCCCACCAGGGCCAGCACCTCCGTAAGGCCCCTGCTCGCCTGCCTGCTCCACGAACAGGCGGCTATTGAATGCCCGGGACGTTTCCGATAGTCCGGCCCCCCTCCCTTGTTCATGGGAGCTTCCATCCGCCGCACGTCTCACCGGAGGCAACGAAACAACGATGCCCGCTACCGCCCCTCAGCACCGCTGGACCCTGGCCGATGCCCATGAGCTCTACGGAATCCGGAACTGGGGCTCGCCCTACTTCGGCATCAACGAAAAGGGCCACGTGTGCGTCCATCCGGACGGCCCCACCGCTCCGAGCATGGACCTCAAGGAGCTGGTGGACGAGGTCCGCCGCCGGGGCATCGGGCTGCCGCTGCTCCTGCGCTTCACGGACGTGCTGCGCCACCGCGTCGTCCACCTGAACAACGCGTTCAAGAAGGCCATCGCGGACCAGGGCTACAAGGGCCTGTACCGGGGCGTGTACCCCATCAAGGTGAACCAGCACCGCTACGTGGTGGAGACCATCATCGAGGCGGGCAAGGAGTTCACCTACGGGCTGGAGGCCGGCAGCAAGCCGGAGCTGCTCGCGGTGATGGCGCTGCTGGACAACGAGGACGCGCTCGTCATCTGCAACGGCTACAAGGACGAGGAGTACATCGAGACGGCCCTCTTCTATTCGCGCCTGGGCCGCAACGTCATCCTCGTGGTGGAGAAGCCCAGCGAGCTGCCCCTCATCGCGGAGGTCGCGCGCCGCACCGGCATCGCGCCCCGGCTGGGCATGCGCGTGAAGCTGTCCACGCGCGGCGCCGGCAAGTGGGAGGCGAGCGGCGGCGACCGCTCCAAGTTCGGCCTCTCCTCGTCGGAGCTCATGTCCTGCATCAGCTTCATGAAGGACGCGGGCCTGCTGACCTCCTTCGAACTGCTGCACTTCCACCTGGGCAGCCAGATCTCCAACATCCGCAACGTGAAGAACGCGCTGCGCGAGGTGGGCTGCTTCTACGTGGAGGTGGCCCGCCAGGGCGCCCCGCTGAAGTACCTGGACGTGGGCGGCGGCCTGGGTGTGGACTACGACGGCTCCCAGACGAACTTCGCCTCCTCCATGAACTACACGACGGAGGAGTACGCCAACGACGTCGTCTTCGGCGTGATGGAGGCGTGTGATCGCGCGGGCGTGCCGCACCCCACGCTCGTCTCCGAGTCCGGCCGCGCCGTCGTCGCGCACCACGCCATCCTGGTGGTGGACGTGCTGGGCACGAGCGAGTTCGACCCGACCCAGACGCCCGACAAGGTGGACGAGAAGGCGCCCTCCGTGGTGCGCAACCTCTGGTCCACCTTCCGCGAGGTGACGAACAAGAACGTCATCGAAGCGTTCCACGACGCGCAGGACGCCAAGGAGGAGAGCCTCCAGCTGTTCTCCCTGGGCCACCTGTCGCTGGAGCAGCGCGTGGCGGCGGAGAACCTCTACTGGGCCATCTGCCACAAGATTTTGCGCATCGCGCGCGAGTCCGGGGAGATTCCCGAGGAGCTGGAGGTCCTGGAGAAGCAGCTGTCGGACACCTACTTCTGCAACTTCTCCGTGTTCCAGTCACTGCCGGACTCGTGGGCCATTGATCAGCTCTTCCCGATGATGCCCATCCACCGGCTGGCGGAGAAGCCGACCCGGCGCGCGACGCTGGCGGACATCACCTGCGACTCGGACGGGAAGATCGAGCACTTCATCGACAAGCGCGAGGTGAAGGACGCGCTGGAGCTGCACGCGCTCAACAGCGACGACTACTACCTGGGCATCTTCCTCGTCGGCGCGTACCAGGAGATTTTGGGCGACCTGCACAACCTCTTCGGGGACACGCACACGGTGCAGGTGTCGCTGGCGCCGGGCGGCGGCTACCTCATCGACCACGTCGTCGCGGGCGACACCGTGACGGAAGTGCTCAACTACGTGAGCTACAACAAGGACGACCTCGTCGCGAAGCTGCGCAAGTTCACGGAGCTGGCGCTGCGCCAGGGGCGCATCACCCTGGACGAATCGCGCAACCTGCTGCGCGTCTACGAGGACGGCCTGTCGGGCTACACGTACCTGGAGCGCGAGGTGGACGCGACGTTCACCTCCGCCAGCCAGCTGCGCCTGCTGCCGGGGCCGGAGAACGGCGCCGCGCGCCCGCCGGTGTCGCCCTCCGGAACCTGATTCCCTGACGGCTCACGCCTCCGTCGGGACCGGTGCTTCACCGGTCTCGACGGACGTGTCCGCGAACGCGCTGTCCGTCGCGCGCAGCCGCAGCTTCTGGAGCGTGAGCAGCTGCCCCTCGGCGCGCTCCGCCAGGAAGCCGAAGTCGAACCGCTGCAGGCGCGGCTCCTTCGCCGCGATGCGCTCCAGGCTCCTCCACATGGACACCCGTCCGTGGGAGCCGACACACAGCCCCTCCAGCTCCACCAGCCGGCTCAACGGGGAGTAGCGCAGCCAGGAGCCGTTGAGCTTCAGCCGCGACAGCTTCTCCACCACCCACGCGCCGCCCACCTTCACCGGATCCGCCTTCACGTCCAGGGCGCCCATCACCGCCAGCAGTGTGGCGCGGTCCTGCTCCAGCAGCGGCACCAGCGTGCCCAGGTACTGGCCCACCGGGTTGCTGCGGTTCTCATGCTCCGCCCTGCGCGCCAGGTCCACGCCCACCGTGGAGCCCATGAGGTGGTCGTTCAGGTAGATGCCCAGTCGTTTCACATTCATTGCCGCATGCCCCTCCCAGAGCGTCAGCGCACTTCAGGCAGGGTGGGCACTCAGCCGCGTTGCCGCAGGCCGTTGCCGGGGCTCGGAAGGCAGGCAGCCTGCCGAGCCCCTGCTACACGGACGTCAATCCGGATAGCCGAACGACGCCGTCACCTTCACGTCCGGGTGGAGGCTGCGCGCCACCGGACACTCGTGGGCAATCTTCTCCAGCAGCTGGCGCTGGGGCGGGGTGAGGCCGGACGGCAGGAGGATGGACAGCACCAGCTCCGCGATGCGGCGCGGCGGCGGCGTCATCCGCTTCTCCACCGTCGCGCGCACCTCGCCCAGCGTGAAGCCCTCGCGCGTGGCCGTCAGCTGCATGGTCGTGACGACGCAGGATGCGAGCGCCGCGCCCATCAGGTCCGTGGGGGAGAAGCTGCCACCGGTGCCGCCGTTGTCCTTCGGCGCCTCCGTGGGCAACGCCGCGCCCGAAGGGCCGTGGGTCACCTGCGTCTTCAACTGGGGGGCACTCACCAGGGACATCACCACGCCCGGAGCGGGCACCGCAGGCTGCTGACTCATCACCGCCTCCTTGTGACTCGTGAGGGGACTGCTCTCTAACGAACGAAGCTGTCGTGGGCCTTTGCGTCCTTCTTCGTGGAGGGCTCGGCCTCCTCGACGCTCCAGTCCAGCGTCTTCATCAGCGACTTGCTGCGCTTCTTCACGGCCGCGTCCAGGAACTTCACGGCCGCGTCCATCTTGTCCATCAGCCGCATCGGCTTGCGCTTGTTCTTCGGCTCACTGAACAGCGCGTGCGTGAGCCAGGGGAACACCGCCGTCACGTCGCAGTGCACGTACATGGAACCCGTCTCCACGGCCTCCACGGACACCTTGCCCCAGGTGTGGCCCTCGCCGGCCGGGCAGCTGGACAGCGCGCCGTTGTCCACCGGGTCCACGCAGAACTGCACGTCGATGTCGAAGCCCGACGTGGGGACGTTGAGGATTTGGTCCAGCAGCGGCTCGCCCTGGAGCGTGTAGTTCTTGGGCACGCCGCCGCCCAGGATCCAGATGGCCAGCTTCCCGCTGCCGTTGTGGCGGCAGTAGTGCTGCATCGCGGCCATGGAGAAGACATCCTCGTTGATGTCGAGCTCGAACTTGAACGCGTCTCCCAGGAGGCGCTTGAGCTTCACGACGTTGAGGAAGATGGAGCCGTCCTGCACCGCGCCCACCCAGATGGGGACGCCGTGCTTGTAGCAGGTGGACAGGAGCGACGGCTGCTTGACGCCCAG
This sequence comes from Corallococcus sicarius, assembly GCF_003611735.1. Classification (GTDB taxonomy): domain Bacteria; phylum Myxococcota; class Myxococcia; order Myxococcales; family Myxococcaceae; genus Corallococcus; species Corallococcus sicarius. The sequence goes on from NZ_RAWG01000394.1 coordinate 6,602, forward strand.
CTCCTTCTCGATGCCGTGGATGGCCTTGCCGAGCAGGTAGTGGAACTCCGGCGTGGTCATCTTCTTCTGGAACTGGGGCTGCCGCAGGATGGCGGAGAAGAGGCGGTCGGTGTCGAGCAGCGCCTCCTCCCAGAAGCCCAGGTCGTAGATGCGGATGATGCGCGCCAGGCGGTACTGGAGGTCGCCCGCGTTGGGGTTCACCTCGCGGATGCCGTGGCCGATGATGCGGTGGGCGTCGTGGTAGAGGTTGGCGCCCGTGGTGGTGATGGCGGAGATGATGCCCTTCTCCACCAGCGGGATGAGGCAGGACTGGTGCAGGCCCGCGGGCGTCATCGCGCCCGACAGCGTCAGGAAGATGGACGCGTCCTGCTGCACCGACTGCTGCATCAGTTCGAACGCGGTGCGCTCCTGCCGGCCCACGTAGGCGCTGAACGCGTGCGCGAGCAGCTCCGCCGGCTTCTCCTTGCCGGTGATGGGGCGGGGATCCGCCTTGCGCGCGTTCGCGTAGGCGGCGCGAAGGGAGGACTTCTTCGGGGTCGGGGTCTTGGCCATGGCGCGGCGATCTAACACCGCCAGCCGGCCAAGGGGAGCACGGCCTTCGACAGCGGCCCCGAGGTCCCCCACCAGCGGTCCTGCGGGCGACAGGAAGAAGACAGGAACAATCCCGCCGCCGTGCTGATTCACACAGGGCCCGCTCTTCCGGCCCCCGCTCCCACGGACATGGCATAAGAGTGGCTG
>NZ_RAWG01000395.1 GCF_003611735.1 Corallococcus sicarius
CGGTCTCGTGTGCTCGGAGAGGTGTATAAGAGACAGCGGCGGGTGCCATGGGACGGGGGGCCCTCCCGGGAGGGCCGCCGTAGGAGGCCGGCTCCGCGAAGCCGTCCGTGTCATCGCTGTCGCTCTCCTCCAGGGACTCGGGCTCCTCGGGCTCGTAGCTCGGCGCCTGCTGGGGCATGGGCTCGGGCTTCGCGAGGGCGGGTGGCTCCGGGGCGCGCATGGCGTCGTAGCCGGCGAACAGCTCGTCCAGGCCCGGAGCGGGCTCGCGCCAGCCCGAGCGCGGGGGCGGGGGCTGGCTGCGGCCGATGCGCAGCGACTTCAGCTCCGGCACCTCCGCGCGCCGCTCCAGGTCCGCGGTGGAGACGGACAGCCGCACCCCCGTCCAGTCCTCACCCGTGCGCTGGAGCACGGCCGCGCGCATGCGCAGCGTGCCTTCCTCCAGCGTGCGGGGCAGGCGCAGATCATAGGTGGGCACCCAGCGCGCCCCGGACACGGCGTACTCCAGCACGAGGCGCGCGGCCCCGGTCGCGGGGAGGGGACCGGACAGCGTCAGCAGCGCCGCGCGGAACAGGCGGGCCCGGTCGCCGGAGAGCGCCGAGGACAGCTCCTGCACGCGCCGGCGCCGCAGCTCCAACTCATTCGCGGCGTCGCGCTGCTGCCGCTCCAGCTCCAGCCGCTGGGCGTGCAGCGCCGCCAGCTCTGCGTCCACGAAGCCCGCCAGGGACAACATCGCGGACAGGGGCGCCTCGCGCGGGGGCTGCCCCTTGCGCATCGGCGGGAAGGTGGGCGTCAGGCGCTGGAGCGACTCCAGCTCCATGCGCACGCGCTCCAGCCGGCCGTGCACGTCCGACAGCGCGGCCTCCGCCGCTTCGAGCGCGTGCTGCTCCGAGGGCAGGTCCGACTCCGACGGCAGCTTCACGTCGAAGGCAGGCCGCAGGTCGCGGACGAGGAGCCCGGAAGGCCCGTCCACCACCCGCGCCCGCAGGGAGCCCGTGCGCAGGGCGAGCGGCAGGCCGTCGATGCGGACCTTGTCGGGCAGGTGTCCCTGCTCCGGGGACAGCACGAAGGCGCGCGTGCACAGCGCTCCCTCGGCGTGAACCGTGACGGACTCCAGGACGGACGCTACGACGCGCATGGGCCCCCACTTCCGTGTTGAGGGCCGCACGCTAACCGACGCGTCCGCGGATGGCGACGAGAGCCGACGTCAGAACGCCCGGTTCACCGCGTAGCCGCAGATGCGGTGCTCGGCCGTGTAGGTGGCCGGACCGGGGATGCCGTCGATGGGGCCCGTGTAGCCGAAGCTCCGGCCCACGGTCTGCACGCGGGTCCAGTAGATGGAGCCCGGGATGCCGTCCTCCTGCGCGGAGGTCCGGGGCGTGCCCCGGTTGTTCAGCTCGCGCGCGGTGATGCGCACGCGGACCTTCTCCGTGACGGGCCCCGTCACCCCGTCAATGGGCCCCGTGTAGCCGAAGTCGCGCTGGCCCACCGTCTGGATGCGCTTGTAATAGATCTCCCCCGGGATGCCGTCGAACTCAGTCGTTGTCTGCGGCAGGCCGCCCGGTGAGCCGCCACCGCCCGCGATGCGTCCGCCCGCGTAGTCCATGGACCAGCCCAGGTAGCGCGCGCCCGTCTTCGCCGAGTAGCCCGCCACGCTGTTGACGCCAATCGCATTCCCCCAGGACTGCGACAGGTTGTAGGTGGCCATGAAGACCGTCCCGCCGCCGCCGTTCAGGTCCGCGCCCACGTGCCCCGCCGACCCGATGTCCCACCAGTGGAAGGCGCCAATCAGCGCCGTGGACGCATTCGTCGAGACGATCCGCGACGCCCGGTAGGCCTCGATGGCCGTGGGCCGCGCCGAGGACGCCGGAAGCTCCCCAAAGCGGAACATCAGCGAGCCGCACCACTGGTTCCAGGTGCCGCCGTCCCGCGTGGGATGGGCCGCGGCATAGGCACGCGCCCGATCATAGATGGGCGAGTTCACCTCCGCCTCCACGGTGCCAATCGCAGACACGTCCTGCGCCGGAGGCTCCACCGCGCCCCCTCCACAGGCGGACAGCACCAGGCCCGCGGTCAACAGCAGGGCAGGGGACCCCGTCATCCAATTCAAGCGCATCGGCTGTCTCCAGGAGGGCACTTCAGCGTGGGTCGAAATTTACCTTAAAGTCTTATTATACACGGATTGCAAACTTGCGTCTGAGGTTCGCGCCGGAGCCGTGCGAACCGTGTAAAAGTGTTGGGCCATGCGAATGCCCTGGTTCCGCTGCGCACTGTTGATGCTGACTGCCTGTGCGACCACTCCGTCGGTGCCTCCGGGCGACGACGTGGATCCCCTGCACCAGGTGCGGCGGGTGGAGGTGGCCGAGGGGGTGGAGCTGGAGGTGCTCGACTACGGCGGCGAGGGCCCGGCCCTCGTGTTCCTGGCGGGCATGGGCAGCACCAGCCACGTCTATGACGTGCTGGCGCCGGAGTTCATCGCCACGCATCATGTGTATGCCTTCACCCGACGTGGCTATGGCGCGTCGAGCTGGCCGTCCACCGGCTACGACACCGCGACGCTGGGCAATGACCTGCGGGCCGCGCTGGACGAGCTGGGCATCGCGAAGGCGACGCTGGCGGGCCACTCCCTCGCGGGCGATGAGATGACCTGGCTGGGCGGCCACCACCCGGAGCGCGTGGAGGCGCTCATCTTCCTGGACGCGACGGACGACCGGGGGGAGATCGCCGTGTTCCTGAAGGACGGTCCGCTGCCGCCGCTGCCGTTCTCCGTGCTCGACGGCCAGCCCTCACGGGAGGCCGTGGCCGCCGTCATCGAGCGCGACCTGGGCGGTCGCTTTCCGCCGCACGAAATCGAGCAGGCGTATGAGTTCGACGCGACGACGGGTGCCTTCCTGCGCCACCACCGACACCCGGATGCCGTGGAGCTGTCGGTGCGCGGCGTGGCCCCGCCGGACTTCGCGAAGCTGAAAGGCCCCGTGCTGGCCATCTCCGACGAGCAGGCCTTCACCGATTGGGTTTCCGCCCTGACCACGAACGAGGGCGTGTCCGAGGAGATGCGCGAGCGGGCCCGGAAGTACCTTCCGGAGATCCGCGAGCACGAGGCCGCCCGGGCCGCGCAGCTCAGGCGCATGCCGAACTGGAAGCTCGTGACCCTCCGGGGCGCCGGCCACTACCTCTGGCTCACGCGCTACGCCGAGGTCGTGGCCGAGATGCGCGCCTTCCTCGCGCGCTAGCTGGCGTCGGTGCGGACCAGGGTGGGCGCGGGCTCCGGCTCCACCCGCAGCGGCTGGCCCAGGCAGTCCTCGCCGTCCCGGGGGGCGGAGGTGCTGCGCGGCCGGTACTCCCAATGCCAGGGCTCCGAGGCCACCGTGCGGCGGAAGCCGAAGCGACACGCGTTCCCCGCGAGCCAGGCGTACGTCGGCGACTCCAGGTTGCCGCCCACGACGAGATCCACCGCCAGCCCGCGCTGGTGGTTGGAGCGGCCCGGTCGCGCGGCCTGCGCGCCCAGCCCCTTTCGGTAGAGGCGCCACAGGTCGCGCTGCTGCCGGTAGGAGCGCAAGGCGCTCGTCACCAGCAGCGACTGCCCTGACTCGCGGGCCGCCTTCGCCATGCGCTCGAAGGATGCGGCCGCGTCACGGTGGAGCCGGTGCCCGCCGTGGATGCGCACGAAGCGCGGCCCCTTCGCCTTCGCCTTGCGGACCTTCACGTCCTGGGCGAACCCGGCGGGGGCCAGCAGGCAGAGGAGGAGCACGAGGCTCCGGCGCAGCTGGGGGAAGGGCATTCGGAGGTCCAAGCAGGATGCGAAGACACAACGGTACGCCTTTATTCCTCGCGGAAAAGCAGGCAGGGCGCCGAGCGCTTCCTGATTCCCGCTTGCCGTTGGACCCTGAAGGAGTCCGGGGCCGGACATAGCGTTGAGGCATGCCTGAAGGGTTCCACGCACCGGACCTCTGGCTTGCGCGGCTCGTGCTCCAGCGCGGCCTGGGGTTCTGCTACCTCCTCGCCTTCCTCGTCGCGCTGGCGCAGTTCCGGCCGCTGCTCGGCGAGCATGGGCTGCTCCCGGTCCCCCGCTTCCTCGCCCGGGCGCGCTTCCGCGATGCGCCGAGCGTGTTCCACCTGCGCTACTCCGACCGCCTGCTCGTCGCCGTCGCGCTCGTCGGCATCCTCCTGTCGCTCACCGTCGTCCTGGGCCTCCCCGACGCGTGGCCCGTCCCCCTGACGATCGCCACCTGGCTCGTGCTGTGGGCGCTCTATCTCTCCATCGTCAACGTCGGGCAGACGTTCTATTCCTTCGGCTGGGAGTCGCTCCTGCTCGAAGCCGGGTTCCTCGTCGCGTTCCTGGGCCCGGCCTGGAGCGCGGTGCCCGCTCCGGTCCTCTGGCTCTTCCGGTGGCTGCTGTTCCGCGTGGAGTTCGGGGCCGGGCTCATCAAGCTGCGCGGCGACCCGTGCTGGAGGGACCTCACCTGCCTCGACTACCACCACGAGACGCAGCCGATGCCGAACCCCCTCTCCTGGTACTTCCATCGCATGCCCAGACAGCTGCACCGGATGGAGGTGCTCGGAAGCCACTTCGCCCAGCTCGTCGCGCCGTTCCTGCTGTTCTTCCCGCAGCCCATCGCCACCTTCGCGGGGCTCTTCATCGCGCTCACGCAGATGTGGCTCCTGCTGAGCGGCAACTACTCCTGGCTCAACCTCATCACCATCCTCCTCGCGGCCTCGGCGCTCGACGGTGCCGTGCTCGGGCACGTCCTGCCCCCAGGCCACGTCAGCACGAGCGTCGTCCCCTGGCACGACGGGCTCGTCCTCGCGGTGACCGTGCTCCTCGTCGTGCTCTCCTACCAGCCCGCGCGCAACCTCTTGGCACGCGAGCAGCTCATGAACGCCAGCTTCGAGCCGCTCCGCCTCGTGAACACGTACGGAGCCTTCGGCAGCGTCACGCGCGAGCGCTACGAGGTCGTCATCGAGGGGACGAACGACGAGCGCCTCACGCCGGCCACCGAGTGGAGGGAGTACGAGTTCCGGGGCAAGCCGGGCGATCCAAAGCGGCACCCGTCCCAGTGGGCGCCGTACCACCTGCGGCTCGACTGGCTCATGTGGTTCGCCGCGCTCTCACCGGCGTACCCGCCCCGGTGGTTCCCGCCGTTCATCGAGAAGCTCCTGCGGGGCGACGCGGCCACGCTCCGCCTGCTGCGACACAACCCCTTTCCAGAGCACCCGCCGCGCACGCTTCGCGCCGTCCTGTACCGCTACCGCTTCACGACCTGGCAGGAGCGGCGCGACACGGGCGCGTGGTGGGAGCGCACGCGGCTGGGCGACTACTTCCCGCCGACACGGCTCAGCGCCTGACGTCCTCCGACGAAGCTCAGAAGAGCTTGAGCTGGGCAGCCGGCGCTGGCGCATCCCGGGGCGGCAGCACGGTGAAGCCGTGGGCGCGGGCCCACGCCTCGCTCGGGCCCGCCCAGTGGTGCGCGTCCATGCGCACGTGGCCCTTGTCGTCGAAGGCCACGCCTTCTTCCTCCAGCAGCTCGCGCTGACGGGGCCCGGAGGTGCTGATGCCGCCCGTGCGGTTGATGATGCGCTGCCAGGGCACGCTCGCCGCGCGCGAGCCCAGCGCGGCCATGGCGTGGCCCACGGTGCGCGCATCGCAGCCCTGGCCGACGATGGCGGCGATGTCTCCGTAGGTGGCCACCTGTCCGGAGGGCACCTGTTCGCAGACCTGGTAGATGCGCTCGAACGGGTCCTGCGTGTCGGTGGGGGACGCCATCACGAGCCTCCAGGGGGAGCGGTTTCGCGCCTGGAATCCCGCATCCCGCGGTGCGCCGTCAAGCCTTCGACGCGGCCCGGGTCCGCCCGTCAACCGCGCCGATCGCGCAGCCGCGTGTATGTGAATGAGACCACCAGGAGCATCACCCCGAGGAGGATGAAGGTGAGCACCCGCTGATCCGGAGGTAGACGTGCCACGTCCACCAGCACCAGCCGCACCAGCGCCAGCCCCATCACCGCCAGCGCGGCCAGCCGGTACCAGCGCTCGCGCACCGCGAAGCCCACGCCGAAGAGGAGGAACGCGGCGATGACCCAGCCCAGGGTGATGAGCCCCGCCGGCATCCGCGCGCCCACCAGCGCCACCAGGGACAGGCCCGCGCCCACCGCGCACGCCGCCGTGAAGAGCGTGCGCGCCTCGGGTTCGGGCAGTCCCGGGACGCGCACCGTCCCGCCGCGCTCCACCAGCACGAACGCAACCACCAGCCCCGCGAGCAGCGTCAGCCGACCCGGGGTCTCCCACTCACACGCCGCCAGCGCCACGAAGAGGATGAGCACGCCCACGCCGCGCAGCACCGGCGAGCCGACCCCGCGCGAGGCCAGCCCCGCGACGAGCCCCGTCACCGTCCAGGCCGCCACCAGCGCGACGTCCTCGTAGCGGGCGGGCATCGCCAGCGCGAGCGTCACCGCTCCCAACGCGAGGTACGCGTGCGCCAGCGCCACCGGCGCGCGCTGCATCCGGGCGACGGCCGCCGCCACGCCCTGCGCCACGGCGACGATGAGCAGGAAGGAGAAGAGGTGCGAGTCCTGCTCCTGGGAGACTTCATACGCGCCCAGCGACACGAGGCCCGCCCAGTTGAGCAGCGTGAACGCGAGGCTCGCGCGCAGGGGCAGGTCGCGCGGACGGGCGAGCAGCGCCACGGAGAACAGCAGGAAGTAGAGCGCGAGGAAGCCCAGGCTCAAGAGCAGCCGGTCGTCCTCCGGCGCGCCGGGGGCCATGTGGCCGGTGCGCACCGCCCAGACGACGTGCGTGCTGTAGACGGCCACGAGGCTGGACAGCGGGACGATGACCCAGCGGTTGCGCACGAGGAAGAACAGCGCCCCCGCCGCCAGCAGCGTGGTGGACAGCAACGTGAACGCGGTGATGTCGCTGAGCATCCCGGTGTGCAGCCCCAGGAACAGCGCGATGCCCGCCACCGTCTCCGACTGCATCCGGTGCGCGATGGTGACGATGGCCACCACGAACCCCGCGAGCAGCACCAGCGCCAGCACCTGGCTGTCGATGACCCGCACCGCCGGGATGAAGTGCAACGCGTAGGTGACGAAGTACGCGAGCGCCAGCCCACCGCCGAAGACGATGCGGCCGAACAATTCATGCCGCCGCGCCAGCCACAGTCCGAACGCGCCCAGCCCCGCGGAGAGCAGGTAGCCCGCGCCCACGCGCGCCAGCATCCCCAGCTCCCCGAAGCGGTAGGTGATGAGGTACGCGATGCCGATGATGAGCGCCACGATGCCCAGGCGGCTCAACCAGTAGGTGCCGAGGTGCGCCTCCAGGTCCCTGCGCTCGGGCGGGGCCGCCAG
>NZ_RAWG01000396.1 GCF_003611735.1 Corallococcus sicarius
CGGCGGGGGGCTCGACGTCAGGTCCTCGGAGGGCGCGTCGGGCTCGAGCTGGACCTCGACGGAGAGGACGACCTCGGTGTCGTCGGGCGCGGCGGCGCTCGCCGTGTCCGGGAGCGGCGCCTTCGCTTCGGCGGGCGTCGCGGTGGGCGCGGGCGTGCTGTCCCTGGGCTTCGCGCGGGACGTGGGCTGCGTGCCCTTTCGCGCGTACAGGTCCGCGAGCATCTGCTGCACGCCCTGGTGGGTGGGATCCAGCTCGAGGATCAGCTTGCTCGCGGCGATGGCGCGCGGCAGGAAGCCCTCCTTCGCGAAGCCCTCCACGGCGGACTGGTAGGCGGACACGGCGCGGTCGCGCTGGCCTGCCTTGGCCCAGGCGTCGCCCATGCGCAGGCGGCTCTGGTGGTCCTTCGGATCAGCGCGGCAGCAGTCGGCGTACAGCTCGGCGGCCTTGGCGAAGCGGCCCCTGGTGAAGGCCTCCGTCGCCTTGTCCTTGAGCTCGCGCAGCTCCATTCACTGCGCCCCGCCAGCGACCGTGCCGGTGTCCTTCGTCGGCGTGGCGCCCGCGGCGACGCGGACCTCGCGGAAGTAGTCGCCCTTGAGGGCCTCCAGCGCTTCCGCCTCGGTGCCCGAGTTCATCTTGCGCAGCGCCGTGGCCGCCGCGGCGCGGATCTCCGGGAGGTCGTGGTACAGGTCGCGGCCCACGACCTCCGCCGACTTCGCGTCGCCAATGGCGCCCAGGGCCAGCAGCACGTCGCGCCGGGCCACGCTGTTGGAGTCGTCGAGCGCCTTGAGCAGCGTGGGCACCGCGTCCTTCGCGCCCATCCGGCCCAGCAGCATCGCCGCGACCGCCGCCTCCGCCCCACCCTCCTTCACCACGCCCTGCAGCACCTCCGAGGCCGACGCGGGCGGCGGTGCCACGCGCGCCAGTGCGCCCAGGACCACCAGCTTCTCGCTGCCCATCTTCGGCAGGGAGGCCACCAGCGCGAGCTGGCCGCTCTCGCCCTGCTCCGCCAGCGCCAGCGCGAGGGTCTTCTGCAGTTCGCGGTCGGGCTCCAGCATCGCCGCGCGCACGAGCTCCACGCCCTCCGGTCCCGCGTACGTCAGGCCCACCAGCGCCGCCGCGCGCAGCACGGGGTTCTGGTCGTTCGCGTAGCCCTTGAGCAGCTCCAGCGAGCCGGGGGCCTTGAGCGCGCCCAGCCCGGTCAGCAGCGTGGCCAGCGGCTCCAGCTTCGCGGACTCCACGTCGTCCCCCAGCTCCGAGGGCACGCGCGGCGGGACCACGACCCGGCCGGCCTCCTTCGCGCGGGCGGCGTTCAGCGCCTGCAGCCGCTCGAAGAGCTGCGCGTGCTTGCCGGTGCGGTTGTCGTCCTTCGCTCCCTGCGGACGGGGAACCGAGGGATCCAGCTCCGGGCTGTACTTCAGCGGCAGCGCCTGGGGGATCCAGTCCGCGCGCAGCGCCGAGATGCCGGCGATCTCCTGTTCGTAGAGCTTCTGGAGCGTGGGCGCCACGGAGGCATCCCCCACGCGCGTCACCGCCGCGACCGCGAGCGTGCGCAGCGTGACGTCCGGCTGGTTGAGCCACGGCGTCACCTTGGGCAGCAGGGCCTGCGCGGACGGGCCCAGCCCTGCCACTGCCTGGAGCCCCGACGCGGCGGAGGCTGGCCTGGCGAGGCGCTCCGCGATGGGCTCCGCCGGGCAACCGCCGCGGGAGCGCATGGCGTGTCCTGCGGCCAGGGCCTCGGCGCGCGCACCGTCGAGCGCGATGGCGCACAGCGCGGCATCCGTGGCGGGCGTGCGCTGGAAGGTCAGGATGGCGTCGGTGGCCAGCGGGCTCACCGCGCTCTTCTCCACCGCCACGGCCTGGAGCCGCGTGGCGGCCGTGGGATCCTGCAGCTTCATCAGCGCGCTGATGGCGGACTCGCGCAGCTCCGGGAAGCTCTCGTCGAGCAGCAGCGCGATGGGCGCGACGGCGCGTGAGTCCCCGGCGTCTCCCAGGCCGCGCACGGCGGCGGCGGCGAGGATGACCTGGCTGTCGCGCACCATGGGCAGCAGCTGGTTGACCGCCGCGGGACGGCCGCTCCTGCCCAGCTCTTCGGCGGCGCCCACGCGTTCGGGGAGCGCGCCTTCGGTGAGGGCGAGGAGGTTGCGATCCCAGAGGCCCTTGGACTCGGCGGCGACGACGGTCGCCATGGGGTTCGCGACGTTCGCGGTCTTGAGGCCCTGGACGATGACCTGGCGGGTGGCACGGCCCCGGCGTCCGTACTGGAGCGTGAGGTACGCCTTGGCCTTGTCGTTGTTGTTCTTCACCTTCGCGAGCGCCAGGGCGGCCTGGGCCTGCACGGCTTCGTCCGGATCCTCGAGCAGCTCTCCGAGGAGGTCCACCACGCGCGCATCCTGGCTCTCACCGAGCGCGGCGGCGGCCTCGCCCCGGACGATGCCGGAGAGGTCCTTGGCGGCGCGCGTGAAGAGGACCAGGTCGTCCGTGTTGTTCTGGGCGGCCAGCTTCTTCACGGCCGCGGCGCGGATCTCCGGACGGGGGTCCTGGATCTCCGCGAGGAGCTGATCCCGGTTGCCATTGCACCCGACGAGCAGGGTCAGGGCGAGGAAAAGGGGGCGCACGCGGATTCGCATCGTTCTCCCGCTGAGGCGGACGGTGGAGGTAGGCGGCGGTTATATCAACGCCCCCCCGGGCCGCCCACCGACGGCACGACCCGGGAGGAAGGGTGTTTCAGCGAGGACGACGGGGGCCGCGTGGAGCCGAGCGATCGGACGCTCCGCGAGGCGGCTTGCTGCCCCCCTCGCCCGGAGGACCCTTGCGGATGCCCGCGCGCACGATGCGCTCACCCGTGGGCCGGGCCGAGTCGCCAGGACGGCTCGTGCTCGGCGTGCGGCCTACGCCACCGCGACGCTCGCGCGGAGGACCCCGGCTGCCGCCGTCCTCGCCGCGAGGCTTCCACTCACGGCGCTCGGGACGACCCGCGCCGCCCGCGGACTCACCGCGGGGCTTCCATTCACGACGCTCCGGACGGCCTTCGCCGCGCGAAGCACCGCCGGCCGGCTTGCCGAAGCGCGCGCCGCCACGGGCACCGCCCTCGCCGCCGAAGCGGCTGCCACCCGCGGGCTTGCCGAAGCCGCCCGCGCGAGGCGGACGGCCCTCGTCGCGACCGAAGCGCCCTGCCGGCTTGCCGAAGCCGCCCGCGCGAGGTGCGCGATCTCCGGCCGGCTTGCCGAAGCGGCCACCACCGGCGGGCTTGCCGAAGCCACCCGCGCGAGGCGCACGGCCCTCATCACGGCTGAAGCGCCCTGCCGGCTTGCCGAAACCACCGGCGCGAGGAGGACGGCCCTCGTCACTCCCGAAGCGGCTGCCGCCCGCGGGCTTGCCGAAGCCACCCGCGCGAGGCGGACGGCCCTCGTCACGACCGAAGCGCCCTGCCCCCGCCGGCTTGCCGAAACCACCGGCACGAGGAGGACGGCCCTCGTCACTCCCGAAGCGGCTGCCACCCGCAGGCTTGCCGAAGCCACCCGCGCGCGGCGGACGACCCTCATCGCCACCACGACCCGCGGGCTTGCCGAAACCACCCGCGCGAGGCGCACGGCCCTCATCGCCACCGAAGCGGCTGCCACCGGCCGGACGCCCACGCGGAGCGCCCTCATCACCACCGAAGCGGCTGCCACCGGTCGGACGGCCACGCGGAGCCCCGCCCTCGTCGCCACCGAAGCGACTGCCACCCGTCGGACGACCGCGAGGAGCACCCCCCTCATCACCACCGAAGCGGCTTGCACCCGCCGGACGGCCACGCGGAGCGCCGCGCTCGTCACCACCGAAGCGCCCTGCCCCAGCCGGCTTGCCGAAGCCACCCGCGCGCGGCGGACGGCCTTCGTCACCACCGAAGCGCCCTGCCCCCGCCGGCTTGCCGAAACCACCGGCGCGAGGAGGACGACCCTCATCACCACCGCGACCCGCGGGCTTGCCGAAACCACCGGCACGAGGCGCACGGCCCTCGTCACTCCCGAAGCGGCTGCCACCCGCAGGCTTGCCGAAACCGCCCGCGCGAGGTGCGCGCTCACCCGCCGGCTTGCCAAAGCCACCCGCACGAGGCGCGCGCTCACCCGCCGGCTTGCCGAAACCACCGGCGCCGCGCGGTGCACGCTCATCCGACCTGCCAGCGCGACCCGCGCCGCGAGCACCACCCGTCTCACCTTCCGCGGCACGCCCGGCGCCACGGCGACCCTCGGACTTCGGCTCCGCCACTTCCTCACCGTCGTCGTCGAACGTCGGCACCTCCGCGTCATCGAGGTCCTCGTCCTCCGTGGGCAGCGTGGCGCCCCGCACGGCGAACTTCGGCGGACGCGTGCCACCGTCCTGCACGCCCTTCCAATCCTTGCGCTCGGGACGCGCCTCACGCGTCTTGGGACCCGTGGGCGCCTTGCCCGCCGCGGCCCTCTTGTCCGGACGCTCGGCCTTGCCCGCGGACTTGCGCGGAGGCATCGGCGCGTCGTCGTCCATCGACAGCTCGGTCTCGTCGTCGTCCGGCCCGTCGAAGCCCGGCGCCGCACGCCCGTGGCGACGCGGCGGCAGCTTCATCTCCGCTTCCGCGGGCTGCGCACGACCTTCCGCCACCTCGTTGAGCTGCATCACCTCCGACAGCTTCAGCTGCCGCAGCTGGCCCGGACGCAAACCCTCCACGCCCACGCCCGCGTAGGCCGGACGGAACAGGCGCACCACCGGGTGGCCCACCGCCGCGCACAGGCGCTTGATGAGGTGCGGCCGGCCTTCGGCCACGACGATCTTCAGCCAGGTGTTGCGCTCGACCTTCTCGAAGATGCCCACGTACACCGGCGTCGCCATGCCGTCTTCCAGACGCACGCCGCCGCGCAGCTTCTCGATGGTGGGCATGTCCGGCACGCCCTTCACCTTCGCCAGGTACGTGCGCGGCACCTGGAAGCTGGGGTGCGTGAGCTTGTGCGCCAGCGCCCCGTCATCCGTGAAGAGCAGCGCGCCTTCCGCGTCGTAGTCCAGGCGGCCCACGGGGAACAGGCGACGGCCCGTCTCCTCCACGTAGTTGGCCACGGTGGGCCGGCCCTGCGGATCCGACAGCGTCGTCACGACGCCAATGGGCTTGTAGAGCAGGTAGTACGACGACTCTTCTGGCGGCGTGACGAGCTTCCCATCCACGGTGACCAGGTCCGTGCCCAGTTCCACCCGACTGCCCAGCTCCGTCACCGTCTGGTTGTTGACGCCCACCCGACCGGAGGTGATGAGTTCTTCTGCGTGCCGGCGCGATGCCACTCCCGCGCGAGCCAGGTACTTCTGCAAACGTTCCGCCGCCATTCCTTGCCTTCTTCCATTCCATTGCCGCCCGTCACTCGGGCTTGGGGCCCTCGCTATCACCCTTCCCGGGTGATGGGGGGCTTTCCAGGACGCTGGAACTGACCTTCTGGCTCCGCTCCGCGGCAGCCATGGCCTCCTCCAGCTCCTCCAGCGCGGCCTCACTCGCCGCTTCGTTCTTCTCCATCCGCTTCGTGAAGCCCGGGTCCGACAACGCCGCCACCGTCCCCGAGGCCACCGGCGCCGGCGGCGCCACCTCCTTCTCCACGATCTCCCGATGCTCCTGGGTCAATTCGTGGAATTCCCGCAGCGTGGGCAGCGCCGACAGGTCCTTCAGCGCGAAGAACTCCAGGAACTCGCGCGTGGTTCCATAAAGAATGGGGCGGCCGACTTCTTCCCGCTTGCCCAGGATTTTCACCAGCTTGCGGTCCATCAGCGCCTTGAGCACCGCGCCGCAGTCCACCCCTCGGATGTCCTCCAGCTCCGGCCGCGTGACGGGCTGCCGGTACGCGATGATGGCCAGCGTCTCCACCGCCGCGCGGGTGAGCCGCTGCGGCTTCACCCGGAGGTAGCGCCGGACATACTCTGCGGAGTGGGGGTCCGTGCGGAACTGCCACCCGCCCGCCACCTCGTAGAGCACGATGCCGCTGATGCCCTCGCGGTGGATGCCGGAGAGCTGATCCAGCGCCTGGGTGATGGCGTCCCGGTTGATGCCGGTGGCCTGGTACAGCTCGTCCACGGACAGGGGGCGCTCGGCGACGAAGAGCACGCTCTCCAGCACCGTGCGGATGCGGTCCCCGGACAGGTTGCGGCTCTTGGAGACGAGCTTCTCGAAGGAGCTCTGGAGGTCCGGGACGGCATCGTCCGAGTCCTCTTCGATGGCGGCGGGCTCCACCCCGTCCAGCTCCGCGTCGTCGGGGCCGGGGCCGGTGACAGCGGCGATCTCCTCCTCGGAGAACTGCCCCGGGCCTCCAGGCGTGCCGGGGGCGGGCGTCTCGTCACCGTCATCGGGACCGTTACCGGTAGTCACTCTCGTCAACCTCCGTGGGGAGCAGCTGTTGCAGCGCGTCCCCGTTGGGCGTCACCTGGATGGGGCCCAGGGGCTCCTCCTGGAAGACCTTGATGAGGCGGCGCTTCACCATCTCCAGCATGGCGATGAAGGTGATGACCACCTCCTGGCGCGTGACCGCCTCCGTGAACAGCGCCTCGAACACCACCGTGCCCTCCGCGCGCAGGCGCTCGGCCAGCCGGAGGATCGCCTCCGACAGGCTCACCCGCTCCAGCACCACCTCGTGCTGCACCTTGGGCGTCAGGCGCTCGAGCACCCGGTCGAGCGCCTCCACCAGCTTCAGGACGCTGATTTCCTGGAGGCCGATCTCGTCGTCGGGGATGGGCACGGCTTCCACCGGCACCCGGCGCGTGAAGACGTCCCGGTCGAGGATGTCCTGCTTGGCCATGTGCTCGGCGGCGTCCTTGTACTTCTGGTACTCCAGCAGCCGGCGCACCAGCTCCGCGCGCGGGTCCTGGGCCTCTTCAACGGCGGCGAGCGCGTCCGCGCCCTCGGGCACCTGGGCCGCGTCCTGCCGGGGCAGGAGCATGCGGCTCTTGAGGTGCGCCAGCGTGGAGGCCATCACCAGGAACTCCCCGGCGATGTCCAGGTTCAGCTCCCGCATCCGCTCCAGGTACTCCAGGTACTTCCCCGTGATGAGCGCCAGGGGGATGTCGAAGATGTCGACCCGGTGCTCCTTGATGAGGTGGAGCAGCAGGTCGAGGGGCCCCTCGAAGTTGGGCAGCGCCACCCGGAAGGCGTCCGCGGGCGTGCGCGGCGTCCCCTCCCCGTCGGGGTCTGGCGGGAGGTCGTCGGGCGGTGGTGGCTTACGACCTTCGCTCACCGGACGGTGAGCGAAGGTCGTAAGCCACCACCGCC
>NZ_RAWG01000397.1 GCF_003611735.1 Corallococcus sicarius
CCCCAGCGACGTTGGCGACCCCCACGCCCATCGCGGGCAGCGTGAAGGGCTCCGGCTTGAACGGTGGGACGCGCGCGGCGGCCTCGTCCAACAGGCGTGCGACGGTGCTGCCCGCGCTGGCCCCCGCGCTGGCTCCGGCCGTGGCACCGGTGCCAGCGCCGCGCGAGGCTCCCTGCAGGGCGTTGAAGGACGGCTGACCTCCGGTGGGGGAGAAGAAGACGCTGAGCTGCTGGCGCGTCATCGCCACCGGGCCCCCGGTGTGCAGCGGGTCGGCGACGAGGTACTTCCCGTCCGGCGTCTTCGCGAGGATGGCGTTGAGGTGGCCGATGTCGCCCCGGCCCATGCGCTCGGGGAACTGGGCGCGCCAGTCCGTGTTCGTGGCGCCGTTGGCGATGACGGGGTTGCCTGCCGCGAGCTGCTGATCCAACGACTCCCAGCCCTGGCCGTAGCGCGACGTGAGGCCCGCGCCCTGGATGCCGTCGGACACCATGGTGCCGCCGGTGAGCTCATGGTCCCGGTCCAGCAGCGGCACGCGCGTGCCGTCCGACGCCGTCACCTCGGTGAACTCCGACGCGCGGCGCGGGCTCATCAGCGCGCGCGCATGGTCCACCTGCTGCTCCTTCGTGAGCCCCGGGGGCATGTGGCCCGTGTACGCCAGGGACATGGCGAGGCTGGCCGGGCCGCAGTTGGTGCTGCCGCGCGGGCCGTCCGGGTTGTACTCGGAGGTGAACTGGGTGATGAACGCGGCCTCGGCGGACATGGACGGCTGCTGCGTCTTGCCGCCTGTCCGCTCGGAGCCCGCGAGCGACTTCGACAGCGCCTCGCGGGTGGCGGGCTCGTAGCGGCCATGCGCGGTGAGGCCGCGGTCCCCCTGGAACTTCTCCAGCGCGGCCTCCGTCTGCGGACCGAACAGGCCCGGCCCGGTGGCGACCTGCTCGTGCGTCAGATAGCCCAGCTCCACCAGTGCGTCCTGGAGCAGCTTCACCTCTTCGCCCGAGTCACCGCGCTTCAGGTTCTTCTCCGGGACGGGCCAGGGCTCGGGTGCCGGCGCGGGAGGAGGCGGCGGCGGTGGGGGCAGCAGGCGCTCCCGGTGCGCCGCGGGCGCGTCGTCGAAGCGGGAGGTCGAATCAGGACCTTGCGCTCCGGGTGCCCCTTCCTCCCGGACGACGTTGGACTCGGAAGACTCCCGGGCTTCCGTCTTGCCCGTGTTTCCGGAAGAGATGGTCTGCGTTGAATAGGAAGGTCCATCGACTCGCATGACGTGCTGCCCCCTCTGATACATCCAGCATGTTTCCCTCCGGATTATCCGCAGTCATGACGGGAAGTTGCCCCGTCACCCTGTCGTGAAATCAAATCCGGAAAGACATGGCGGGTACGCAACCAGGACGAATCGATTGCAACACCCCACGGCCTGCCATGTGTTTGTTCCTGCCTGGCGGGTTTTTCGCGGAAGCTACTCGCGGGCCGTCTTCCGCCGGGCGCGGGGCTTCTCCCCGGGAGCGCGAGCCTCCGCCGACGGTGGGGCCTTCACGTCCTGCGCGGCGTAGTCGCGGGCCTCGGCGAGCAGCCACTCGCGGAAGGCGGAGAGCCCCGCGTGATCATCCGAGCGCGGGGGATACACGAGGTAATGCGCGCGGTCCGTCCTGAGACATTCTGAGAAGAGGGGAAACAGCAGGCCTGCCGTCACCAGCGGGCGGATGAGCGTCAGCCGTTCCAGGGCGATGCCGAGCCCCTCCACCGCGGCCCGGTGCATCGTCTCCGTGTCGTCGAAGTTGGCCACGAAGCGCCGGGGTGGGGTGCCTCCGAAGCGCTCGAACCACGGGCTCCAGATGGAGGCGTTGCCCAGGAGCGGGAAGCGCTCCAGCGTCTTCAGCGTGGGCCGCCCCAGCCTCTCGATGAGTGCGGGGCTCGCCGCCGGGGTGGCCTGATCGTCGAAGAGGTGCACGGTGCGAAGCCCCGGAAAGGGCCCCCTGCCGAAGCGCAGCCCGGCGTCGATGTCCGTCTCCCGGTCGAAGTCCACCACCTCCGTGCTCGACAGGAGGTTGATCTCCAGCTGGGGATGGAGGGCGACGAAGCGCGGCAGGCGCGGCACGAGCCAGCTCGTCGCGAGCGAGGGCAGCAGCGTGAGCGTCAGCACGTCGTCACGCCGCGCGCTGTACGGTCGCATCGCGTGCTCAATCGCGTCCAGGTGCCCGGCCACGCGCTCGAACAGCCGGCGACCGTCCGCCGTCAGCTCGACGCCGCGCGCGTTGCGCACGAAGAGGCGCTGATCCAACTGCTCCTCCAGGCCGCGGATCTGGTGGCTCAGCGCGCTGACCGTCAGGTGCAGGGACTTCGCCGCGCGCGACAGGTTGCCGTGGCGCGCGGCGGAGACGAAGCCCTGCAGGGCATACAGATACGGGCGGGGCATGGGCGGTCACCTTGAGCAGAATTCAAAGCAGGGTTGCAAAAGCATCGCTTTTCGCCCGGGGAGCATGTCCGTACCTTGAGGGGAGTTCAACGAGGCACGCGAGGAGACGCGGCATGAGCATCTACAAGGGACTGTTGATGTCGGGGGGTTACCTGACCCATGTCGAGCACGTCGAGGACGCGTCGAAGAGCCACCACCCGAAGGCGCCCGGGGCACGCCCGGCGGTGGGGCCGCGGGTGGCGTCACCGCGTGCCATGTCGGAGACAGCCCCGGTCAGCGAGTTGCCGGTGGGTGTGGCGGGTGGGTGCTGCTGAGCTGTCGGGTGGCGCGGCGTCTCCCAGCACTTCCGTGGACGCCGCCGCGCCGCATCTGGTCAAGTGCCGCCAGCTCACTTCCCTGGGAGGGAACGGATGGACGGCACGTACAAGTCACTGCGCATCGAGAAGGCCGAGGGCGTCGCCGAGCTGGTGCTCACCGGCCCGGGCAAGGGCAACGCCATGGGCCCCGACTTCTGGCGGGAGATGCCCGAGGCGCTCCGCGCGCTGGACGACGACGACTCCGTGCGCGTGATGTTGGTGCGCGGCGAGGGCAAACAGTTCACCTTCGGCCTGGACCTGATGGGGATGATGGAGTCCCTCGGGCCGCTGCTCACCGCCGAGGGCAACCTGGCGCTGGAGCGCACCCGGCTGCTCAAGCTGATTGGTGACATGCAGAAGGCCACCGAAGGGGTGGCGCGGTGCAAGAAGCCCGTCATCGCCGCGGTGCATGGCTGGTGCATTGGCGGGGGCATGGACCTCATCGCCGCGTGTGACTTCCGGTACTGCTCGCAGGACGCGAAGTTCTCCCTGCGCGAGGTGAAGGTCGGCATCGTCGCGGACCTGGGCGCGCTCCAGCGGCTGCCGCGCATCATCGGCGAGGGGAACACGCGCGAATTGGCATACACCGGCGGCGACGTGGACGCGGCGCGCGCGCTGCGCATGGGCCTGGTCAACGAGGTCTTCCCCACGCCGGAGGCCCTGCTCACGGAGGCGCGGGCGACGGCGCGGCGCATCGCTGACAACCCGCCGCTCGTCATCCAGGGGGCCAAGCAGGTGATGGAGTACTGCGCGGACAAGTCCATCGCGGATGGGCTGCGTTACGTGGCGGTGTGGAACGCGGCCTTCCTCCAGTCGCATGACCTGACGGAGGCCTTCTCCGCCTTCGCCGAGCGCCGGCCGCCCCACTTCCAGGGACGCTGACGCGCTCAGCCCCGGAGCCGCGAGAGCGTGCGCACCGCGGCGCGCAGTCCCGCGGGGCTCGCCCCGGAGAAGCCCAGGACGAGCCCCTGCTCCGCGCCCCTCCCCAGGTAGAGCGGTGACAGCCGGCGGGCCCCGAGCCGCTTCGTGTCGGTGCGCTGGACGACGTCCGCGTCCCGCCCGCCGGAGGCGAGGAAGGCCGTGACGTGCATGCCCGCCTCCGCCGCTCCGGGCCGCAGCCAGCCCTCCGCCTCACGCCGCAGGGCATCCAGCAGCGCGTCCCGCCGCTCCGCATACGCCAGCCGCATCTGCCGCAGGTGCGCGGCGTAGTGTCCCGCCTCCATGAAGTGCGCCATCGCCGCCTGGGACAGCAGCGGCGCATGTCCATCCGTGGCGGCCCGCGCGGCGGTGAAGGGCTCCACCAGCGCGTCCGGGACGACGAGGAAGGCCAGCCGCAGCGAGGGGAACATCACCTTGTTGAAGGTGCCCGCGTAGAGGACGCGCCCCGCCACATCCAGCCCTTGAATCGCCGCCAGCGGCCTCGTGGCGTAGCGGAACTCGCTGTCGTAGTCGTCCTCCACGATCCATGCACGCGCGGCCCGGGCCCACTCCAAGAGCGCGAGCCGCCGGGGCAGGCTCAGCGTCACGCCCAGCGGGTATTGGTGCGAAGGCGTGACGTAGGCCAGCCGGGCCTTTGGAGCCCGCGCGGTGCCCACGTCCACCCGCAGCCCCTCCGCGTCCACCGGTACGGGACACACGCGCGCGCCCGCGGACTCGAACGCGGCCCGCGCGCCGAGATAGCCGGGCTCCTCCAGCCACACGCGCTCCCCTTCATCCAGGAGCAGCCGTGCGCAGAGGTCCAGCGCCTGTTGCGTGCTGGAGAGCACCAGCACCTGTCGCCACCCACAGCGCACCCCTCGCGCCGTGCCCAGGTGCGCGGCGATGGCCTCGCGCAGCGGCTGGAACCCCGCGGACTCGCCCGCCGTCATCAGCCCGGGCCCCAGGTGCCGGGCGTGCTTCGCCAGCGCTCGGCCCCATAGGTGCGTGGGGAACAAGTCCAACGCGGGCAGGCAGGGCGTGAAGGGCTGCACGTCGCGGGGCTCGGGCGGGAGCACGGCGCGGGCCAGGCGTTGTCCTCGACGTGACAGCCCGGGTCGGGCGAGGGTGCCGCTGCGACGCACGGGTGCGGCGGTCGTGCTCCGGGGCAGCCGGGCATGTTCGGGCAGGGCCACCACGCTGCCGGAGCCGACGCGGCGCTCCAGGAAGCCCTCCGCATCCAATTGGGTGAAGGCCCCCTCCACGGTGCCCCGGGACACGCCCAGCTCGTGCGCCAGCGTGCGCGTGGAGGGCAGCCGGCTGCGCGGCGCGAGCGCACCGGAGAGGATGGCCTGCTTCAGCCGTTCATAGAGCTGGCGGTGCAGGGGCTCGCCCCCTCCGGTCTCCGGCTGGAGGAAGGGCAGGGACACTCCGGCGGCCCGCTTCGGCATGTCCCCATGAAGCCAGGAGCCGGGCTCCGAAGGCAACTGGCGGCCCGTTCATAATGGCCCATGCCCCGGAGTCGAAATGGAGCTGTCCGCCGGACCACTCTGGAGGCACATTCGCGCGTGTCGAAGTCACTGGAGGTCCCGTCATGACTGCTTCCGCCACCCCGTTCTCCTTCGTCCTCGAAACGCCGGCCGCGACGCCCGAGGAGGCCCGGCGCCACTACCTCGCGAAGCTCTCCGTGGAGACGGATCCAGCGGACGTCCACCTGGACCTGGAGCGCGGCAAGAAGGGCTTCGTCGTGGTGGACGTGCGCATGAAGGAGGCCTGGGCCGAGCGCCACGTGCCCGGCGCGCTCAACCTCCCGACGCGGACGCTCAGCGCGGAGACGACGGCGCACCTGAGCAAGGACGACGTCATCATCACCTACTGCTGGGGCCCGGGCTGCAACGGCTCCACCAAGGCGGCCGCCCGCTTCGCCGCGCTGGGCTTTCGGGTGAAGGAGATGATCGGCGGCATCGAGTACTGGGTGAAGGAGGGCCACGCCACCGAGGGCACGGCCCCGAAGGGCACGCCCGTCTATGCACACCGTGGCGACACCTGACCCGAGGCACGCCTTCCGGGGTCAGTACACGCCCATCAGGTGGATCTGCACCCTCGGGTTGCCGAGGAACTCCTTGAGCCGCCAGCGGCTGCGCATCCCGTCATCGTGGATGCCCACGCCTCCGTCCTGGGGGGCCTCCGCGCTGGCGAGCGCCTCGCGCAGCTGGGAGACGGCCCAGTCGTCGAACTTCGAATCCCCCGAGCCCTCGATGACCTCCAACTCCAGCACCTTCCCATCGCGGGCCTGGCGGACCTCCACGATGGCGGCGAGGGCGAGGATGGGCTCGGTGACGTCCACCATGTACATGTTCGCGGCGCGTCCGGCCTCGACGGCGGCCTGGATGCGGTTGCGCTGTTCCAGGCGCTGGTCGCGCTGCTTCGGGGCATAGGGGCTGCCCGTCTTGCCGAAGCGTTCAGTGGCCTCCGCCTGCTCGCGCTTCATCCGCGAGGCGACCACCTTCAGGTCCGGCGGGGGCGGGTTGACCAGCCGCTTCGTGAAGTCCTTCTGGAGCTTCGCGAAGTAGGGCGCGGTCGCTCCGCTCTCCGCCCGCGCTTCCGCCAGCGCGTCCCGGGCCCACCCATCCACCTTCACGCGCGCCTCTTCCGCCTGCTGGCGTGCGACGGCCTTCGGATCCGGGGCCTCGCCCGTGTTGCGCAGCGTCCTTCCCGTGGAAGGCGGCTGGCCCGTCAGCCCTTCTCCCAGAAGGTGTCCCGGCACCAGGATGGGCCGCTCCGCCGACGCGAGGGGCGCGTCCTCGGACCGGGGCTTCTCCTGGGGCGACGTGTCCTCCTGGGCGGGCTCGCCTGCCGGGGGCGCGGTCGCCACCTGGGGGGCCGGTGTCCGCGGCGTGGAAGGAACCGGGCGCTCCACCCGGCGCGCGGGAGGGGCATTCACCTGGGCGGGCGGTCGTGCTGTCGGACGGGGGACGGCCGGCACCGCCGGCTTTTCGGGCACAGGGATGAAGTCCAGCTCCACGACCTCACGCGACGCCTGCCTCGGACGCTGGCCGGACGGGACCCGCGACAGCGCATAGAAGAGCGCCGCGTGCAGGAGCACCGAGAGCAGCAGTGTGAGGCCCAGCCTGGAGCGACGTGACACGAAGGACAGCTTGCCCCGTCAACCCCTCCACGGGAAGCGCCCCGGGGGAGGGATGTGGGCCCGCACCGCCATCCCGCCTGCCTGCCGGGCACGTCGAGCGACCTACTCGGAGGCCAGCGCCACCCGCTGGCCCATGGGGCCAATCTCCAGGCCTGTCACCTGCGCACGGGGCGGTCCCACCACGGGGATGATGAACCACGCCGCACTCATCAGGGCAGGCTGCCTGCGCAGCGAAGCCCCCGGGTCCAGCACGCGCTCCACGCTGCCGTCGGGGCCGTGGAAGGCGACGCGCAGCGGCCGGAGCGGACCGTGGGCCCGGACATAGAAGGCGTAGCGGTCGCGATCACTTCCCGCGCGGCCGGACGCGAACCCCAGCACCTCCAGGGGGCCCTCGCGCAGGGAC
>NZ_RAWG01000398.1 GCF_003611735.1 Corallococcus sicarius
GGCCCGGGGATTGTCTCACCACCGGCGCCCCGTGGTGAGACAATCCCCGGGCCGTTGGTGCACCGCGCCATGCGTCGGTCCTGGACAGGCCCCGGGTGAATGGCTTTAGGACAGGGGCTCTCTGGAGGTGCACGGCATGTCCCCCTCGTTCTTCCCTTGGCTGCACCGGAGCCTGCTCGCGGGCACCGCGCTGCTGCTGGCGCCGCTGGGCTGTGTCACGTCGACCCAGTCGGCCGAGCGTGACGAGGCCGTTCTGCGCATGGATTCGCCGCCCCGGGTGAAGCCGAAGTGGGGCCTGGTCATCCACGGCGGCGCGGGCGTGATTTCACGCGAGAACCTGTCCCCGGAGCGCGAGGCGGCGATGCGCGCCGTGCTCACCCAGGCGCTCCAGGCAGGCCACGCGGTGCTGGCCAAGGGAGGCAAGAGCCTGGACGCGGTGACGGCCGCCATCCACGTGCTGGAGGATTCGCCGTACTTCAACGCCGGCAAGGGCGCGGTGTTCAACCACGACGGCGTGAACGAATTGGACGCGGCCATCATGGATGGCAAGACGCGCGCGGCCGGAGCGGTGGCCGGCGTGCGCCACATCCAGAACCCCATCGACCTGGCGCGGCTGGTGATGGAGAAGTCCCCCCACGTGATGATGGTGGGGGACGGCGCGGAGGCGTTCGCGCAGTCACAGGGCATGCCCCTGGTGGACGCGAAGTACTTCTACACGGAGGAGCGCTGGCAGGGGCTCCAGCGGGCCCTGGAGCAGGAGAGGGCAAAGGCCGCTCCGCCCGCGACACCGGCGGCTCCGCCCGCGACGCCTGATCAGCAGCCGCCCGCGACGCCGGGAACACAGGCTGCTCCGCCCGCCACTCCCGGAACGCCGGCCGTTCCGCCCACCACTCCAGGGACGCCGGCCACTCCGCCCACGAAGCCGGGAACCCCGGCCGCTCCGCCCACGACGCCGGCCACTCCGCCTACGACTCCGGGAACACAGGCCACTCCGCCCGCGAAGCCGGGAACCCAGGCCGCCGCACCGCTGACGCCGGGCGTGGATCCCATCACGGGGGACCACAAGTTCGGCACCGTGGGCGCGGTGGCCCTGGACCAGGAGGGCAACCTCGCGGCGGGCACGTCCACGGGCGGCATGACGAACAAGCGCTACGGCCGGGTGGGGGACGCGCCCATCATCGGCGCGGGCACCTACGCGGACGAGCGCTGCGCGGTGTCCGCCACGGGCCACGGTGAGTTCTTCATCCGCTACACGGTGGCGCGCGACATCTGCGCCCGCGTGGAATACCAGGACCTGCCGCTGCCGGAGGCCGCCAACGTCGTCATCCACGACGTGCTGGTGAAGGCGGGCGGCGAGGGCGGCGTCATCGCCATGGACCGCGAGGGCCACGTGGCCATGCCCTTCAACTCCAGCGGCATGTACCGCGGCTACATCGGCGAGGACGGCACGCCGACCGTCGCCATCTTCCAGCAACCCTGAAGCAGCACCCGGGCCCGCGTCCACCGCGAGGCCCGGGCACCGCCGTCTCGCGCTACTGCTTGATGACCGACACGTCATCCATGTGGATGAAGTTGGCGGTGTTGCCGGAGAGGGCGCGCGTGTGGAAGCCGAACTCCAGGAAGCCGCCCGTCACGGACACGGCGGGCGTCTCCACCTGGGTCCAGTCCCCGTACGTGCCCAGCGCGTTGTACGCGAACGTGCACGACACGCAGCCCTTCACCTGGAAGCGCGCCATGTCGAACGTGCCGCCCTTTCGCACCCACGCGCGGACCTTGTAGTTGCCCGGCGCGAGCCCGGACAGGGCCTGGTACGTCCACGTCTCGAACGGCGCGCCGCTCCAGTGCGTCAGGTGGTTCGCGCTGTTGTGCCCGCCGTTGTACGTCTCCGTGAAGGCCGCGCCTGAGGTGCCGTTGGGCGTCCACGTCGTCCAGCCAGCCATGCCGGACTCGAAGCCGCCGTTGGTGATGGACACGCCCGTGCCGCCGCCTCCGCCGCCGTTGAGGATGTTCCGCGCCTGCGTGACGTCCAGCGCGGCCAGCGCGGCGGCGGCCTGGTTGAGCTGCGCCTGCTTGTTGCCGTCGCCCGCGAACTGCTTGCGCTGCTGGTACAGGGTGTTGATGAGCTCCAGCTCGCTCTGCGAATACGGCACACCCAGCTTCTGCTGGAGCGACGTGAGGAAGCCGTAGCCGAACTCGCGCGTGGGTTCGATCATCGTCCCCTCGCCGTAGTCGTTCCAGGTGTTGATCTGGAAGTGGTTGATGCCGGCCGCGTTCTTCGCCAGATCCAGCGTCTGGTTGAACGCCGTCAGCCCGTTGTGGGGAATCTCCCACGTGGGCCCGCCCCAGCCACCCGCCGCGTAGAACGAACGGAAGCCCGGGTACACGGAGCCGAACTTCAGGGGCGACGGGTGGTTGTTGTAGAAGTGCGTGAGGCCCGCCGTGAAGTCCGGGTAGATCCACGCGAACTCGCCCTTCGCGTTGCCGCCCGCTTCGCCCGACTCGTACCAGAGCGTCAGGAAGGTGGGCTTCTGGCTCAGCGGGGAGAAGACGTTTGTCCACTCCCCCGGGGACTGGAACGTCTGCGGCCCGAAGACGAGCAGCAGGGGCGCGTTGTCCTGCCGGATGTAGTTGGGCTGGTTGAAGTACCGGTCGCGCAGGTACGCCATGTCGTTGCGCGCGGCGCCCAGCTTGTCGGTGATGAAGCCGCCGTTGTAGGCGAGCGTGGCGTTGTGGTCCTCGTACACCACCGCGAAGTCCAGCCCCACTGACGCCGTCTGCGCGATGACGGCTTCGGTGTTGGCGCGGTTCTTCGGGTAGTCGAACGCGTTGATGGTGCCCGGCCAGTCAATGAGCACCCCGTCCACGCCCGCGTACTTCATCAGCAGCAGCTGGTACTCGATGACGTCCCGGTCCCCGGAGCCGTACGGCCCGATGAGCGGGTAGTAGTGCGACGCAATCTGCCGCCGCCCGGTGCCGTCCACCACGTCCGGGTTCTGGTTGGACATGGTCCAGTGGATGCCCCACGCGCCATTGCCCGACGTGGCCCGCGTCTCGAACCACGGCATCAGGTGGACGTACACCTTCTTGCCCACCGACTTGGGCACCTTCACCGCCACGCTCGCGCGCTGCGTCTCCAGCTCCGGCTCCACCGCGCCGCCGTCTGCACAGCCCGCGGCGAGTCCCAGCAGCGCGCACGCCCCGAGCGAAATCCAATCCTGAGGTCTCATGTGAAAAGGCTCCTGGCCGGAGGAAACACCCCGGACAGGAGCCCGTTAACACAGGACGTCATCAACCAGGAATAAGCGTATTCCTGGAAGTTCGGGAGGCCGTCGCTACTGCTTCACGAGGAACAGCTCGCGCACCTGGAGCAGGTCCACGTCACCGGCGAAGGCGGCGAACTTCTCGTACTGGGCGGGGGTGACGCGGGCGCGGGGCAGGAGCATGGACTCGGTGATGGTCAGCTCGCGGCCGTCCTGCTTCTCCGCGCGGGTGAAGTGGCCGAACTCGCTGTCCACCTTCAGGCCCGCCTGCGGGTCATTGAGCTTCCAGCCCTTGGGCAGGGTGAGGGTGACGCTGGTGCGGCTGGCCTCCGTGTCGTCGATATAGAGCGGCGTGGAGCGGGAGCTGACCTGCACGTAGCGCCGGCCCAGGAGCGCGGGGAAGGTGAGGGGGCCCAGGGCCATGCGGTTGTCACCCTCCATGCGCCCGAAGCGGGGCACGGTGAAGGCGTAGCGCAGCACGAACGGGGCGCCCACCTTCTCCACGTGCTCCAGCTTCACGTCCGACAGCTCCGCGCCGCCGAAGTAGCGCGCCACCGCGCCCTGGAGCGTCTGGTTGCGGCTCTCCGCGGAGAGCTGCTCGAAGGCTTCGGCGATCTGCGCGGCGTCGAAGCCGGAGTAGGCCTCCTCGCCCTGGCCGCTGAGCTTTCCGTCGGCGCCAATCTCCAGCGTGAGCTTCACGACCTTGCCCGCGCGCGGCTTGAGCGCGGGCGTCTTCACCTTCTCCAGCGGCTTGCCGGGCTCCGGCAGCAGGTACGCCTCGCGCTCGCCCATGGCCGCCTCGGGCAGCTCGCCGAAGGGGCCGAAGCGCACGGACGTGTCCACCCACACCGGGGCTTCATCCGGCACCTCCACGCGCAGCGCCGCGTAGGGCAGCAGCGCGTCCGCCGGGAAGAGGTAGGGCGCGGGGTCGGTGTTGAAGGTGCGCACCGCCGCCACGCGTGACGGGATGCCCAGGGCCTCCAGGCCCGCCTTCATCACGGACAGCCGGCTGCCCCGGTCCTGCGCCACGGTGGAGGCCGCGGACTGCGCGAGGCTCGCGTCCCGTCCAGAGAAGCGCTCCATCACCGCGGCGTGCAGCGCCTTCACGGCGTCCAGGCCCTTCTTGCCCTCGGTGGCCTTCTGCGCGAACGCCTCCACCTCCGCGGTGCGCATCCACCGGTCCTGGAACGCGTCACCGTACACGCGCGCCAGGCCGTCGTTGCCCGTCTCGCCCGCGCCCACCATCACGAAGGGCAGGTACTCGTTGCCCGTGGGCGGCGCGTCCGGCTCCGGGATGAACGGCGGCACCCGGCGCGCGTCGTAGTGGAACACCTCCACGTCGCCCTTCACCTCCGGGGGCGGCGCCTTCATGCCGTGCGCGTCCACCTTCATGCCGCTGCCCTTGGGCGCGACGACGGTGTACGTGCTCCACGCGTTCGGCTGGTTGGCGATCTGGAAGTAGAAGGCGGACGCGGTGAAGCCCGGCTGCGCGGGGCCGCGCTCGCCTTCCGCCAGCAGGTACTCCACCTCCACGGAGTCCCCCACCTGCACGCCGGGGAGGCTCACCGTGTCCTTGCCCTCGATGTTCTCCGGCTCCAGCACGCGGCCGTCGGCCTTGAGCGTGCGCAGCGCCAGCACCTGCGCGCCGCGGGGGATGTTCACCTCCGCGATGTCCTGCACGCCCGACTGCTCCAGCGCCTTCTGGATGGTGTGGATGCGGTTGACGAGCGACCCGTCCGGGAACGCCTGCACCGCGGCCGCGTCCAGCACGTACGCCGCCGCGCTGCCGCCGGTGATGGGCGCCGCCTCATAGGCCTTCAGCGCCTCCTTCCCGTCGATGGCGTACGCCGCCAGCAGCTCCTTGCCCGTCTTCGCGCGCTCCACCGCGCGGCGCAGGGGCAGGTCGCTGCCGTCCAGCTTCAGCGCCTGCTCGCGCAGCTTCAGCGCCTCCGCGCCCTGGCCCGCGTACTCGCGCACGTCCGCCAGCCGCTTGAGCAGCTCCGTGTTGCGCGGCCACACGGTCGCGAGCGACTGGAGCACCTTCGCCGCGTCGTCGTAGCGGCGCAGGCTGACGTAGGCGTTGGCCAGCGCCGCGGCGGTGTTCAGGTTGTTGGGGTCCTGGGCGAGCAGCTGCGCGGAGCCCTTCGCCGCGCCCTCCATGTCCCCCCGCGTGCGCAGGTGGTCCACCTTGCGCGCGTCCGCGCCGGGGCAGCCCTCCTGGGCCTTCACCAACTCGTCGCTGCGCGCCATCGCGTCCCGGCGCCGCGCCAGCGAGTACTGCAGCCCCAGCGCCTCGCACAGGCCGGGCTGGGCCTCCAGCGCGGAGGCGAGCGACGTCTCCGCCAGCGCGTCCACGTCCAGCGCGAGCGCCGCGCGGGCCAGCAGCAGGTGCACCGGGAAGCCCGCGGGCTTCACCGCGTCGCGCGCCGTCTTCAGCGTGTCCAGCGCGGTGGCCGGCTGGCCGTCGTCCAGGAAGAGGTCCGCGCGCAGGAGCAGCGCGGCCACGTTGCCCGGGTCCTTCGCCAGCGCCGCTTCCAGGTCGCGCGTGGCCCGGCCGCGCGCCACCTTGGACGGGATGGTGCGGTCCTGCGCGGCCTGCTCCGCGCGCAGCGTCAGCACCGCGGGCGTCGTGGCCTCCAGCTTCGCCATCAGCCGCCGCGTGCCATCCGGGTCGCGCGACAGCCCGTCGCGCACCGCGAGGAACGCGCCCAGCGTCTCGCCCGCCTCGGACTGGAGCACCTGGGCCAGGTCCTCCGCGCCCGGGTACACGGCAGGGGCCTCCGCCTCGTCCAGCGTGGCGTTCCACACCGGCGCGGGGCCCCTGGCGGCGGTGAGGCGCACCTGCGACGCGCTCCCGTCCGCCTTGAGCAGCGCGAAGGTGAGGCCGCCCATGGAGTTGTCCCGGGACAGCTTCACCACGAAGCGGTGCTTGCCCGCGGGCAGCTCCAGCGCCCGGGCGGACACGGTGGACGCCGTGCGCGCCCAGTCGCGGCGGTCCAGCACCGGCGCGCCGTCCATCAGCACGCGGTGCGACGTCTGGCTCACCGTGCGCAGCACGTACACGCCCGCTTCGGCCACCTCCGCGTCGATGCCCAGCGCGTACATGTCCCCGTGGCCGGGCTCGCCGCCCAGGTCCAGGCGCCCATCCGGCGAGCGCAGCGTGCGCGCCGTCAGCGGTCCGTACGCGCCCGTGAAGGGGCCCGCGAACGAGCCGTCCTTCTCCGGAGCGATGGGCTCGTCGATGGCCAGCACGTGGAAGGGCGAGAAGGGGCCCACGAGCGTGGCCTCGCCGGCGCCGCCCAGGTCCTTGAGCGCCTGGGCCTGGACAGCGGTGTCCGCGCGGAGGCTGGCCACCGCGAGCCTCGCGGCGCGCAGCAGGTAGGCCGTCTCACCCTGGGCGCCCGCGGCGAGCCCGGCGTCCACGCCCTTGAGCAGCGCGTCGTCCTCCGCGCGCGAGGTGCCCACGCGGTCCAGCACGTAGCGGGCGGCGATGGCGGCCAGCGGGTGGCGGGGAGCGCGCTTCACCAGTTCCAGTGAGGCCGCGAGCGCGCGGTCGGACTGGCCCTTGCGCCGGGCCAGCAGCGCCTGTCCCTCCAGGGCGTAGGGGTCGCCCGGGTCCTTCTGCACGGCGGCGTCGAAGCGCTGCTGGGCGAGGTTCACGTCGCCCGCGACGAGGTACGCGTGGAAGCCCGCGAACGCGAGCGTGCGCGCTTCGACGTCACCCTGTCCGGCGCGTTCTGCGGCGGACTCGAGCACGTGGGGCGCGACGACGGAGGACGGTCGGGGGCAGCCGGAGAGGCCAGCGACGAGGGCGAGCGCGGTCAGGCCGCGACGGAAGGTGCGCATAGGGGAGTCGAGGGATAATGCAATCCCCCCGGCGAGGCCATATTCCCCTTGCAGTGCGTGTCCGGAGACGGCTTCCGGCTGTTGCCCTAGCGGCGCTTCGTGGGCTTGGCGGGGGCTGCCTTGACC
>NZ_RAWG01000399.1 GCF_003611735.1 Corallococcus sicarius
GCCCACCCCTTCCCCACATCCGCTGGCGGACAGAGGGGCTGTGCGTTCCCGCTCACTCGTATCGCCCCCCGGAGGGAATCCGTTGCCTTTCCAGATGTTCGGGGAAGCCAAGTGAGGACCGAGACCCCAGACAAGGGGTGTCTATTGAGGAAACCCCGTGAACTTTTGTCAGGGGGGCGCGGTCCAATCACACGGTCGACCCCGCGAGAGGGGAGAGGGGAGGGCAGGCGATGACATGGCTTTCGGGCGACGCCCGGGAGCCCAATCCACCGGACCCGAAGGGGCTTGTCAGGGTTCCCAGGTGGGCGCGGTCCTTACGCGGGTGCTCCCCTCCTTCGGGGCCCCGGTGCGGATTGGTAGTCCAAGGAGCACACCACCCATGAAGTCTTTTCTCTTGGTACCCAAGGAGTCCATCGAGACGCAGGCCCGGCCGGGAGTTCGCGGCACGGCCCAGGGCGAGCGCGTCCTCGTTCGCAGTACCGCGCTGCGCTTCGGCGCCGCGCAGAAGGCCCCGGACGCCCTCACGGCCCTCGGCCTGCGTTCGGCCACCCTGCCCGGCATGAAGCCGGCCATCAGCGGTCAGGAGCCCCGGGGCCGCAAGCGCGCCGGAGGCCGCAAGAGCGCGGGCACCCGCGGCGCGGGCGCCAGCACCGTGCCCCTGCCGGGCGCACCCGTGACGGAGCAGACCGGCTCCGAGGCGGGCAGCTACCGGTACATGCCCCTCATCGGCGCCACCATGGCGCACTTCTACTCCGTGGACGCAGAGAACGCGGCCCGCGGAGAGCTGGCGGAGGAGTTCGAGTTCATCCCGGACGTGGTGCCCCTGTCCTTCCCGGGGCCGGTGTCGGCCGGACAGACGGGACCGCGCAACCGCGGCATGAGCTCGCTCGCGCAGCGCGAGTGGCCTGACGAGTCCGGTGTCCCCCTGGCGCACGCCCAGGGCATCCGGGGCGCCGGCGTGATGCTGGGCATCCTGGACACCGGCGTGGACGCGGACCATCCGGAGCACGCGAGCAAGACCATCCAGTTCCGCTACGTCTCGCTCTTCCCCAACTCGCCCCACAACCCCGCGCGCGACGTGCGCGGCTTCGACCCGGACGGCCACGGCACCCACGTGTGCGGCATCGCCGCGGGCGTGCACCACGGCGTCGCGCCGGAGGTGGACCTGTACGCCGCGTCCGTCATCGAATCGGAGACCATCCGCACCAGCCTCGGCCGCGTCGCCGCTGGCATGGAGTGGCTGCTCCACCAGTTCAGTCGTCCGGAGAACGCCTCGCGCCCCGCCGTGGTCAACCTGTCGCTGGGTTTCCCGCTGCAGCCGCCGCCGGGCATCACCGAAGCGGACTACCTGCTGAATCAGCGCGCCCTGCAGACCATGCTGCGTCGACTGCTGGACAGCAACATCCTGCCCGTTGTCGCGGCAGGCAACAGTGGACCGGACACGGTTGGTTACCCAGCGGCCTTTCCCGAAGCACTCGCCGTGGGGGCAGTCGACTTCGAGCGCACCGTGGCCACCTTCTCCGCCAGCGGCACCGTGGGGCGCCGCGTCGTGCCTGACGTCATGGGCTACGGGGTGAATGTGTATTCGTCTACTGAACGCCGCTGCAACAATCAGGCGTTCTACGAACGAATGAGTGGCACGAGCATGGCGGCGCCTTATGTCGCAGGTATTGCTGCGCTGTATCGTTGCCGTGCCCCTGACTTGACGGCGTTGGAAGTGAGGGATTTGATTCTGGCCAACGCCATCAAGCTTCCCCGCTCGGGCGGTCACCGGACGGGGAAGGGCCTGGCTGTTTTCAGGTGACGCGGTAGTTGCCGGGGCCGGTGCCAGGTGAGCACCGGACCCGGGGAAGGATGTGGGCCATGAGCAGGAAGACTGGCGTGCCGGGCAATCCGGGTGACATCTCGGCACGGATGGCCTCCGTCGCCTCCGTGCGTTCGTTGCCGGGCAGTGGGGGCTCGGTGCGCGCGCTCCCCGGCTCCGGGTACTCCGGTGCCACGGGGGTGGGACGCGTCACGGAGCAGGACATCGACGTCACGGTGATGCCCCGGGAGACCGCGGAGTCCCACGGACGCGCGGCGCCCGCGCGGGCACCCCTGCGCTCGCGCGCGGAGATCTTCAAGGAGGGCCAGGCGGAGCACGCCCGCTTCCGCGAGAGCTTCATGCGCTGGCTGGAAGCCCACCAGCTCGTGGGGGCCGTTCGCGCCATGAGCGAGCCGGGCGGTTCCCTGCCCATGCTGCACGTGCGCTGTGCCCCGCGCGTGTTGGATCAGCTTCGTCGCGCGCCGGAGTTCGAGGCGGGCACGATGATGCCGCTCGAACGCAATTACTAGAAAGCCCTGTCGCAAGCCTCCTGTCACACACTCCGGGCCCCGCATGGGCCCGGTCAGAGGTCGCGCCCGTGTGGGGGAGGGCGCTCCCGCTGGGAAGAAGTCCCACGCCGCGCTCGTCCTGGTGGAACCGACGGCGCAGGCTGCTTCTTCCTGATTAACCTAGAAACTCGGGATTGTGGCGTCTAGCGGCCACTGGACCGGAGTGGGATTCAGCCGTCTGGAATGAGACGGATTATTCAATGCGGCAGGCGTCCTCGAAAGCCAGACGCGGGTTGCGCGGGAAGAGCTTCTGCGCGTCGCCGTAGCCCAGGTTGAGGAGGAAGTTCGACTTCCAGCCCGTCCCCTCGAGGAAGGCCGCGTCCACCTTCGCCTTGTCGAAGCCGCCCATGGGGCCGCAGTCCAGCCCCAGCGCGCGCGCGGCGAGGATGAGGTAGCCGCCCTGCAGGGAGCTGTTCATGAAGGCGCCCTGTTCGCGCACCTCCGGGCTCTGCGCCGCGAAGACGCTCTTCATGTCGCGCGAGGGGAACAGCTTGGGCATCTGCTCGTGGAACGCGGTGTCGTACGCCACGATGACCGTCACGGGCGCCTGCATCGTCTTGTCCACGTTGCCCGGGGCCAGGGTGGGCTTGAGCTTCTCCTTGGCCTCGCGGCCCTTCACGAACACCAGGCGCACCGGCTGGCTGTTGGCCGCCGTGGGCGCCATGCGCGCCAATTCATACAGGCGGCGCAGGGTGTCGTCCGTCACCGGCTGGTCCAGCCAGCCGTTGTGCGTGCGCGCTTCGGTGAAGAGCTGCTCCAGGGTGCTCGCGTCCAGGGCGGGGTTCGTTGGGCTCATGGCCCATGGGTACCGGCGACGCTTTTATTTTGCAAGTAACTTCCTAAAAGTAAGTAAGTGCGCCCAGGTGTCCCTGACGCGGGGGAGGGGCGTCGCTATACTCGGGCAGGAGGCGACACGATGCATGACGACCTGAGCCCGCTCTGCGGACGGTTCCTGACGGCGGCCGACCTGCTGGGCAGGCGGTGGACGGGCGTCATCCTGCGCATCCTGCTGGACGGGCCGCGCCGCTTCGGGGAGCTGACGGAGGCCATTGGCACCATCAGCGAGCGCGTCCTGTCGGAGCGGCTGAAGGACCTGGAGGCGGAGGGCATCATCGAGCGCCACGTGGATGTGGGCCCGCCCATCCGCTCCGAGTACCGCCTGACGCAGAAGGGTCAGGACTTCTGGAAGGTCATCGACGAGTTGGGCAAGTGGGCGGAGCGCTGGGTGGAGCTCCCACCCGCGACAGGGTCCGCCAAGGGCGTGGCCGCGAAGGCCGCGCGGGCCGCGCCCCGGAAGCGCAAGACGGCCTGAGCTTCCGGAGCAGGGCGGGGATGCGGCCTAGAAGTTGAGGCCGCCGTCCACGTCGATGGTGCGGCCGTTGAAGTACTCGCACTCGATGATGAACTTCACCGCCACCCAGATGTCCTCGGGCAGGCCGATGCGGCCCACCGGGATGGAGGCCACCAGCGCGTCGCGGGCCTTCTGGTTCATGCCCTGCGTCATCGGCGTTTCAATCATGCCCGGGGCGACGGAGCCCACGCGGATGGCGAAGGGGGCGAACTCGCGCGACCAGGTGACGGTGTTGGCCGCGAGCGCCGCCTTGGCGGACACGTAGTTGGACTGGCCGCGGTTGCCGTGCCGCGCGATGGACGACATGTTGACGATGACGCCGGGGCGCTGGTCCGTCTCCACCATCTTCGTCACCACCTCGCGCACCATCAGCGTGGCGCCGGTGAGGTTGACGCCGATGACGGCGTTCCAGTCCGCGGTGGACAGCTTCTTCACCTGGCCGGTGGTGCGGTCCTTCTTCACCAGCAGCGCGTCGCGCAGGATGCCCGCGTTGTTGATGAGGCCGTTGAGGCCGCCCATGGCGCCGTGGGCCCACTGCACGAAGTCCGTGACGTCCTGCTCGTTGGACACGTCCAGCTTGCGGCGGTGGATGCCCTGGGGCAGCTCCGCGAGCCGCTCCTCGTTGACGTCGCCCACGGCCACCTGGCCGCCCGCTTCGTGGATGCGCTGGGCGAAGTGCGCGCCCATGCCCTGCGCGCCACCCGTCACGATGATCTTCAGGTCCTTCAGCTGCATGTGCCTCTCCTTGAGCGTCGCGAAACGGCGCGCAGGGTACGCACACCGCCCCGGCGCTTTCCAGCGCCGAGGAGGCTGAAACCTGAATCGGCCTTCAACTTTTTTCAGCCCGCCCCATGCCCGGCTGGCAACGCATTGCGTCGCGGCTCGGGCCCGGGCTGGGGCAGCCGGCTACAGCGCGTCCGCGATGACGGCGCCCAGCCGGCGCATGCCCTCGTCGATGAGGTCGGGCGGGCGGTTGGAGTAGTTCAGGCGCACGAACTGGGGCTGCGGCGCGTTGGCGAAGAAGGGGGCGCCGGGGACGAAGGCGACCTTCTGTTCAACGGCGCGGGGCAGCAGCGTGGCGGCGTCCAGCCCCCCGGGCAGCTCCATCCAGAGGAACATGCCGCCGTCCGGCTTCGTCCACTTCGTGCCCGCGGGCATGTGGCGCTCCAGGGCGGTGAGCATGGCCTGGGCGCGCTCGCCGTAGACGGGCATCAGCGCGGCGATGTGGCCCGCGTAGTCGAACGTGGCCAAAAGCCGCGCGGTGGCGCGCTGGGCGAGCGTGGCGGTGTGCAGGTCGGTGGCCTGCTTCGCGATGGTGAGCACCTTGAGCAGCGCTCGCGGCCCGGTCACCCAGCCCAGGCGCAGGCCGGGGGCGAGCGTCTTGGAGAAGGTGGACAAGGACAGCACCACGCCCTGGTCGTCCAGCGACGCGAGCGACGGCAGGTGCTCACCGCGGAAGCGCAGCTCGCCGTACGGGTCGTCCTCCAGGATGATGAAGCGGTGCTCCTGCGCCAGCCGCACCAGCGCCTTGCGGCGCTCCAGGGACAGGGTGGTGCCCTTGGGGTTCTGGAAGTTGGGGATGACGTAGAGCAGCTTCGGCTGGCGCTTCTTCACCAGCGCCGTCAGGTCGTCCGTGTCCATGCCCGCGTCGTCGCTGCGCACGGTGGCGAAGTCCACCTCGTAGCCGCCGAAGGTCTGGAGCGCCGCCAGGTAGCTGGGGTCCTCCACCACCACCAGGTCGCCCGGGTCCAGCAGCACCTTGCCGACCAGGTCCAGGCCCTGCTGCGAGCCGCTGGTGATGAGCACCTGGTCGCTGGTGGTGTGGTGCCCCTTGCGGGCCAGGTGTCCGCAGATCCACTCGCGCAGCGGGCCGAAGCCCTCCGTGGTGCTGTACTGGAGCGCCTGGCGTCCCTCCGCGGCGAAGGTCTCCTCGAAGGCCTTCGCGATGGCCTCCAGCGGGAAGAGCTCCGGGGCGGGCAGGCCGCCAGCGAAGGACAGGATGTCGGGGCGCTCCGCGATCTTGAGGATCTCCCGCACCGCGGAGGTCTTCATCCGGGACATGCGCTGGGACAGCCGGTAGGCCGGAGGAGGGGGCAGGGGGGCACTCATAGCGTCCGCGCTCATGGTCATTCTCCGTTCAACAACGCTTCGGGGACACGCACGTGCGTGTCCTCCTTCAAGGTCGACAGGACGATGGTGGTGCTCGTGCGCGTCACACCTGGAATGGTGCGCAGCGTCTCCACCAGCAGGGAGTCCAGGGTCCGCGTATTCGCGGTCTTCACCTTCAGGATGTACGAGTCCTGACCGGCCACCCGGTGCGCCTCCAGCACGTCCGGCAACAG
Organism: Corallococcus sicarius; assembly: GCF_003611735.1. Classification (GTDB taxonomy): domain Bacteria; phylum Myxococcota; class Myxococcia; order Myxococcales; family Myxococcaceae; genus Corallococcus; species Corallococcus sicarius. The sequence continues at coordinate 6,067 of NZ_RAWG01000399.1, forward strand.
CGCCACCTGCTGCGCGAAGCCCTCGAAGTGCTTGGGGTGCTCGATGCTCACGCCGATGAACGCGGTGATGTCCTTGCCCAGCCGCGTCGCCTCCACCCGCGCCGTGTAGCCCGTGATGACGCCCCGCTCTTCCAGCTTGCGGATGCGCTCGGCCACCGCCGGCTGGGACAGCCCCACCTTTCGGGACAACTCCAGCTGCGTGGCCCGGCCATCGCGCTGAAGCATGTCCAGGAGGCGGTAATCCAGGGTGTCCATGGGGCTTCCGACCTTATTTTTATAGGTCCCGTGGGTGAACGGCGGTGAAGTTATATGCCCCCGCTCAGGATTGCAAGTCCGTTTGTATGCAAACGGATGGGGCGACTCCAAGGGTCGGGTTCCCAACCTCCCGCGTCTTGTTCCGGCGCCTCCCCGCCTGCTGGCCGGAGGCGTTTGACGCTCTGCGTTCATGTCTGTCTTTGACGCGAGGAGCCAACCTTCGGCTTTTGACAAGGCTGTCGGGCGGGTGCTACCCGTCTTGAAAGATGAATCGACCTTCAACTTCAGAACGTGTCCCGGTGACGCCGCGTGGCCAGCGGACGCGGCAGAAGTTGTTGAAGGCGGCCGAAGCGGTGTTCGGGGAGAAGGGCTACGAGCGCGCGTCCATCGCGGATCTCACGCGCAAGGCCAGCGTCGCGCTGGGCACCTTCTACGTGTACTTCCCGGACAAGCAGTCCATCTTCGTGGAGGTGGTGGACGAGCTGGGCGCTCGCTTGCGCCGCCTCATCGCGGACTCCACCGCGAAGTGCACCACGCGGCTGGAGGTGGAGCGCGAGGGCTTGCGCGCCTTCTTCGAGTTCGTGCGCCAGCACCCCAACCTCTACCGCGTCGTGCGGCAGGCGGAGTTCGTGGATGCGGACTGCTACCGCCGCTACTACGACCGCTTCGCCAAGGGCTATGTGCGCGGCCTCACGCAGGCCATGGAGGCCGGCGAGGTGCGCCGCATGGATCCGGAGGCGCTCGCCTACTGCCTGATGGGCATTGGCGACTTCCTGGGCATGCGCTGGGTCCTCTGGGAGGAGGATCCGGGCCTGGAGCGCGTGCTCGACACGGCGATGACGCTGCTCAACCACGGCCTGTCCACTGGCGCCCCCCCGCCGCGTCCC